>CAZYRQ010000154.1:0-5186 GCA_964649455.1 uncultured Lentisphaerales bacterium | reverse complement strand
CGGCCAGCAGCGGCAGCATCATCACGCCGACCGAACCGGCGACCAGCCGGCAGTATTCCAGCAGGCGCTCGAGGGTGTCGATGTCGCGCAGGCCGGCGTCCATCCGCTGCCCCTCGATCTGGCGCAGGAAGCTGTCGAGGGGGATCTGATGGCGGCGTACGGTCGCCGCAAAGGCCGGCCACCAGGGCAGGGTTTCGCGGCCGTCCCCGTCTGGCGCCACCCGTCCGGCGGCACCCAGCCTGCGGACATCGGTCTCCAGTTCGTTAAGGGCCAGGAGCGCCCGGCCGATGGCGGCGCCCCCGTCGGCCTGATCCACGAGATCGTCCGCGTGGCGGCAGAAGGCGTAGAGCGCGGCGACGCCCCTGAAGCGTGTCGCCGGCAACTGGCTGAAGGCCTGATGAAAGCTGACCGCCCGGCTTTGCATGATCGCCACGGCGGTCGCGTAGGCGGCCTCGATCCCCGGGCCGTCCCCCTCCGCCGGATTCATGTGAAGTCATCCTCGGGATTGTCGCGCCGCAGTTCCTCCGCGCAGATCTTGCCGCTCTGCAGCACGATGGGCACGCCCGCGCCCGGGTGTGTGCTGCTGCCGGCGAAATAGAGGCCCTCGCACTGCATCGACTTGGCCTGGGGCCGCCAGTGGTTGCTTTGCCGCAGGGTCGGCTGCAGGCCGAAGGTGGCGCCGCGGTAGGCGCTGAAATGCTGCTCGAAATCCCTGGGCGTGAAGACCCGCTCGACCGCGACGCGTCCGCGGATGTCCGACAGGCCCGGCAGACCGCCGAGCGTGTCGTAGGCCTTCTGCCGGTAGTACTCCACCGTCTCCTCCTCCCAGGGATATTGGGACGTCGCCAGGTCGGATACCGGGATCAGCACGTAGAAGCTGGACATCCCCTCCGGCGCCATGCCGGGATCCACCCGCGAGGGGATGTGCAGGTAGATGGACGGATCCCCGAGCCGGCGGCCGTCGAAGATGCCGTCGAGGTTGTCGTCGAGATCTTCCGAAATAATGAAGGTGTGCGCGGCCAGCTGCTCGCACCGTCCCCGGACGCCCCAGTAGAAGACCAGGCAGGAGCAGGAGTAGTCCATGGCGTCGATCTTTTGCGGCGTGTACTTGCCGCGCGCGGCGGGCTCGTCGACCAGGCGGGTGATCGCGTAGGGGAAATCGGCGTTGCAGACGACGTAGGGCGCGGGGATTTCCTGTCCGTCGACGAGGATGCCGCGGACGCGCTTCCCGTCGGTGAGGATCTTGTCCACGTGCGCCTGGTAGTGGATCTTGCCGCCCAGTTCCCCGAAGAGCCGCGCGAGGCCCTGCGCCATGGTGTGCATGCCGCCCTTGATGAACCAGACGCCGTAGAGCAGCTCGATCATGGGGATGATGTTGTACAGCGAGGGCCCCTTCTTGGGCGAGACGCCGATATAGAGCGTCTGGAAGCTCAGCATCCGCTGCAGGTCCGGATCCGGCATGAAGGAGGCCATCATCTTGTCCGCGCTGTCGAAGGTCTTCAGCTTGAGCGCCTGACGGAGCATGAACGGATTGTAGAAGTCGCGCGCCCGCCGGAAGGGGCGGGTGAGGAAGTGGTCCAGCGCCACCTGATAGCGTCCATAGATGGCGCTGAGATAGTCCAGGAACCCCCGGGCGTTGCGCGGGCCTTTCGCTTCGACCACCTTCATCAGATCCACCAGGTCGCTGTTGAGCGTGTAGTGGCGCCAGGGGCTGCCCTTGAACCAGACCTCGTACATGGGATCCAGCTTCTGCATGGGGATGTAGTCGTCCGGGTCGCGGCCGGCGAGCTGGAACACATCGCGGTAGATGGACGGCATCATGACCAGCGTGGGGCCGACGTCGAAGGTGTGCCCCTGCGCCTTGATCTGGTGCATCTTCCCGCCGGGGAGGGCCTCCTGCTCATAGATCTCCACCGCGTAGCCGGCGTGCTGCAGGCGCACCGCCGCCGCGAGCCCGCCGATACCCGCGCCGATGACCACGATCTTCTTGCCCATGGAGCCCCTCCGATGCCCGTGCTGGTTGTCGGCTGCCGATGACCGGTGACGTTCCGGAGGCATTGCCGTGCCTGTACTTGATTGTAGAGATCCCCCGACGGTAATTCAAGCGTCGTCTCCATCCTGGAGCATACGTGCCAGCAGCTCACCGCTCAACCGCAACCTAATGGCGGAGCTTGACATCAAGACATCAAGTAATGTATGCTGTGATGCATGAGAACGACTTTAACCCTCTTTGACGATGTGTCGATTCAGCTTGATCGCATTCGCCGCACCCGCCATATGACGTTGCGGGATGCCGTGAATGATGCTTTGCGTCTGGGCTTGAAGGAACTCGCCGGCTGCCGCGAAACCCCGCAGGGGCGATACCAGACGCCGGTTGTCGATCTGGGATGTTGTCTGATCGGCGGCGTAGACAACGTGCCCGAGGCACTTGCCGTGGCTGAAGGAGACGATTTCCGATGAGACTGGTCGATGCCAACCTGCTGGTGTATGCGCATGTCAGCACCTTCCCTCAGCATGCCATCGCTCATCAATGGCTGGACGACCGTTTGAACGCGCCCGAACCCCTTGGCCTGCCTTGGCCAAGCCTGTTGGCGTTCGTGCGACTCGTCTCCAACCCCCGAGTTTTCGGCCGGCCTCAGAGCGTCCATGCCGCGTGGTGCCAGGCCAGTGCGTGGCTCGCCTGCCCGTGCGTCTGGATCCCGCAACCCACGGAACGTCACCGAGCGATCCTCGATGGTTTTCTCGCCGATCCCGGTCTGCGGGCAAATCACGTTCCCGACGCGCATCTGGCGGCGCTCGCGGTAGAACACGGCCTGTTGCTGAGCACCTCGGATGCCGGATTCGCACGTTTCCCCGGGATTCGCATTGAGAATCCGCTCGCCCATAACTGACGTACAACTCCGCTACTGAATAAATCCCGCCGTGGTTTCTGCGCCAACTGCGGGGGTTAGCCGATTATCCGACGCGTGGCGGGCTACCGTACCAGGATGACCGTGGTCTGTGGCTGGACCGGCAGGGCGGGGCCGAAATGCGCAGTGACGAGCTTGTCCGCGTCCATGGCAACCGAGGTTGCCGGCGCGTTGGTGTCGGCAATGCCGCTGCCGCTCCAGAACCGGAAGCGCCAGCCGCTCGCCGGGGCGGCCGAGAGAGGCGTGTGGGCGCCGTCAAGGTACATCCCGCCGCCGGTCACCGTACCGCCCTCGGCGGGGGAGGCCTCGACGCCCAGCGCCCAGTAGACGGGCGGCGCATCCACCACGGTGACTGCGGCATGGCCTTGCAGACCCAGCGCGGCGGCCGTGACCGTGTACGGCCCGCCGGCCGTCGCGCCGGCCGTGAACAGCCCGTTCGAGTCGATGGCGCCCCCGCCATCCACGCTCCATGAGCACGCGGGTTGCGGATCGAGTGGCCCGCCGAACTGGTCGCGGATCTCCGCCGCGAACGACTGCTGCCGCCCCGTTTCCACCTCGGCCGCGACGGGCGCGACCATGATGGAGGTCGGCGTCGCCTGTACCGCCACGGCCACGCCGCTGGTGGCGGTGAGCCCTTCCGCGTCCATCACGGTCACCAGGAACCGGTAGCCGCCAGGAGCGGAGAAGGTCGCGGCGGTCTGGCGGGCGGCGTTGTCGCCGTTGGCCGAGAAGGAGACCGGATGTTCCGGCGACGCGTCGACCGACCAGGTGTAGGTCAGCGCGTCCATGCCGGCATCGTCGACGGCCGAAACGCTCAGCGACACGACGTTTCCGGTCACGCTGGCCGGATCGGCCGTGGCGTGCGACACGATGATCGGCGCGGCATTGGTCGTATCGTAGCCGGTGATCCTCACGCTGTCGACAGTCCAGCCCGTGCTGGCCGTGCTGCTGTCCGTGCTCAGCCGCCAGCGTCCTCGCAGCGTGGCCCCTCCGTAGACCGCCGTGTCTAGCGCCACGATCACTTCCGTGAACAGACTGCCGCCGGCGCCGGTCCAGGCCGGCTGACCGACCAGTTCAGCGCGGTTGTTCGGACTTCCGCCCCGGCCCGCGATCGTGGTCGTGTATCCGCCCTGGACGAAGGACGTGCCGGAGCCGGACGCATTGATGGCGTACCAGGTGGCGCCGTTGTCCTTCGAGACTTCCAGCAGGCAGCCGTCGTAGCTTTCCGTGCTGTACGTGTGCCAGAAATGCAGGCGCAGACGCTGGGCCGTGCCGGAGATGACACATGGCTCGGAGATCAGGTTGTCCGTGACTTTCGATGCCGGGCCGGGGGCGAAGTAGGCATTCGGCGGCGAGTGGCTCTGGGACGTCGTCAGGATCCATCCGGGGGAACCGGTTCCGACGGTGCGCGTCGCGCTCCATTCCGGCGCAGCGGGATCGAAGGACTGGCTATGGAGGGTGGTGACCACGGCCAAGGCGGCCTGGAGCGTGCCCGTCTTCCCATCGGGATTGGCCACGAGCAGGTTCCAGGGGCCCTGAATCATCGCCGTGGTGTCCAGCGTGCAGGCGATGGTGGTGGCCGTGACGCCGGAAACCGCCGCCGGCACATCCTCCTGGCCGGTGCGGTAGAAGACAACCGTGGCGCCCTGGGCAAAGGAATCGCCGGAAATGGCCAGGTTGATCTGGCCGGCCTCGGCGGTGTCGGGCGAGACCGCCTGTGGATTCGGCGCCGAAGGCGCGGCACCGGAAATCAGCAGCGAATAGTGCTGCTGGCTGTTGGCCAGCGTGCCGCTGAAGGAGACGACCGCCTGGTAGACCCCGGGCGCGGACGGGGCGGCGAGCTGAACCTGCTCGACATTGTCGGTGTTGTTGGTGCCGGTCGCGGCGGCCGCCGACATCGAGGCCGCAGTCCACGTGCCGACGAAGGGCATGATCCAGGGGCAGTGCACCGATCCCGCCGGACCGGCCACCCGCAGGTTCAGGTTGTTCACCAGCCGCGGCGTCCGGGAATCATGCGCCGTCGTCGCGATGCCGGCGGGATCGATCCAGCAGAGTGTGACGCGGATGGGCGAGACGCCGTCCCAGGTGAAGGGATGGGAACGGGTCGTGACGCTGGTGGTGAGTTGCTGCTCGATCAGCCGGGGGACGGCGGGATTGGTCTGCATCGCGGCCAGCAGGTTGGCGGCCGCCAGGCCGTTGATCGGCCCCCAGCTCGAGAAGGTGGTCATGGTGGCCTTGGCGGGATCGCGCGCGCCGCTGGTGACGGCGTCGTTGACC
>CAZYRQ010000153.1:1160-5205 GCA_964649455.1 uncultured Lentisphaerales bacterium | reverse complement strand
CCGGCCGGATCGCTGTTGTAGTTGTCGGCCATGCGCTCGTAGTAGGCGATCATCGGCTCCGCCGCCTCGCGGTAGGCGCGGCGGCAGAACTCGCGGCGCGCCTCGCGGACATCGGTGTCCGGATTCCACATCAGCCGCGACATGACCCAGAACTCGATGGCCGAGATGTCATAGACCTTGTCGCCGCCGTGCTCGGGCGCGTCGCCATACACCACGTCGAGATAGACCCCCTTGAGATGGGGTCGGTAGTAGTTGAAGTCCTGCCGCGCGACCTCGCAGACGGCGTGGTAGAACTGCGGGGTGGAACTGCAGAGGTAGTATTCATAGAGCGAGGCGGCCGGCATGCCCGCCTGCTTGAAGCGCTCGGCCTTGGCATGCCATACCGCGTTGATCGTGTCGTCGAAGACGGGTTTCTTATGGTTCTTGATGTAGGGACAGTAGCCCGGCCCCCCGCCGCGCGCCGGAACGGCGGGCGCCTCGGCCGTGAAAAGATAGGCCGCGCCCGCCAGCGGTCTGACGTGCGGGAACCGCGAGGTCAGGTAGTCCGAGACGGCGTTCACAAACAGCGTGTACTGCGTGGAACGGAAGTTCCGGTCTTCCGGCCGGACCACCCCGCCGCCGGGCAGCGTGATCGGCGCCAGGCAGAGCGGGCATTCGCAGACATCCCAGTTGTCGCCAAGCCCCACGCTGTAGGAGGCCACGCGCTTCGGATTGCCGGCCACGACCTTCGCGGCTTCCTCGCAGAAGGCCGCGATCATCTTCGGATTCATGAAGCAGAGCTGGCAGTCGTGGTAGCGGACGCGTTGGCCCTTGACCAGTGGGAAGAAGTCGGGATGCTCGCCGTAGTACTTCCCGGGATCGATGAGACCGAGCCCCAGCGAGCCGCTCATCGACGATACGTCCTGGAACGTGCTGATCCGCTTGTAGATCGCGGGCGACATGTTGCCGTCGAGCGGCCGGGTGAAGGTGTTGAGCAGCCGCGCCTGCCAGGCGACATTGCCTTCGGTGTTCCCCGTCCAGAAGCGGTGGTCCGGAAACACCGGAACGTCCACGAGATCCTCCACCGTGTTGACGATCGTGGGATGATGTCCGTAGATGGTGCCGCAGCCGTCTTCAGCCTCGAACTCGCGCGCGAAGATGATGTCGGTGTTCCGTTCCAGGAAGCGGTAGACGCTGTTGAGCACCCCCTTGGTCTTCACGGCCGCCAGGTAGATGGAATCGTCCCGGCGGCGGATGATGAAACCGTCGCTCCCCTCGAGCCGCTTGAAGTCGCCGGGGCACTCCTTGGCGAAGGCGGCGATGGCGGGCGAGTGGCGCGGCGTGCCGAGATATATTTGGACGGCTCCCTTGCCCGGTGACCCCACGACGGGGATCACCCCGCCCGAGATCCGCCCGAGCCAGTTGGTCAGCTCCTGGGCGGCATACTGCAACTGGCGCTGGGGTTCCTTGAGGTCAAGTACCACCTCGGCGTTCGGCCGTCCCTGGACGACCAATTGAAGCGGGGCGGCTGTCAAACGCGGTGCCGCCAGCAACAGCAGGCCCAGGACGATAGTCTGGACCATACATTCCCGTTTCCGGTTGTCTGTCATCGCACATTCCTCTTGTTTCAGTCCGCCTGCCGGCCCGTTTCCGTAGCGCTAACGGAGAAGCAGCAACGTGTGTCCGCCGGTCGTCGGAGCACAAGGTCAACAGCAGGTGTCACCGAACATACATGATGAAATTAGGGAAATCGGTCTGCATCGAGCCGCGACTCGACTTTCCTTCCGGACGGGAACTGCCCGCAATGTCGGGAATCAGCGTCAACGGCGCCGTATACATGGTGTCCGAATTAAACGCATAGACCCAGACAGCCGTTTCGCCTTTGTTGGCGGAATTGAACAGGTAGACGCCATTCGCGCCGACGTAGATGTCGCGCCCGGATCGCGCGCTCGTTGGATTGCTGAAAGGCAACGCCAGCTTGCCGTCCTCGCCCCACACCGCCTTCCGTCTGAAGCAAGGGTCGGTCGTAAGGTTGTCCTTGCTGACGACGATGGTGGAGACGGTGTCGTCGTAGTTCCTGATCGTGCAGTTGTAGACCTCGGTCTTGGCGGACGACGTTGGCGCGGCGGCGACCTTGTATGGCATGTAGTCCGACGCATCGTTCCAGAGAATGTCGTTTACCATGTAAAAACGCCGTGTGTCGGAACGCGCGCACTCGACGATTTCGCCGTCCTTCACCTTGTTGTTGCGGAACGTGCAGTCGAGTGCCCCGCCGTAGAGGTTGTTTTGGAGAACAACCGTGCCGAAAGCGGAGGTCGCCCCGGCCGTGGAACCGGTCACAATGTTGTCCGCGAAGGTGCAATTGACCATCATCTGCCGGTGAGTAGTGAGGTTCACGATCGACGCCGGCACGTTGCCGGACGCCGCAGTCGACGCGACCGCCACCTCGTTGGACACGAAGGTGCAATCCGCGATCTTGATGTCCGTGAAACCCGGATAGAGGATGATAGGCGACCCGGTAGTGCCCCCGATGTGATTGTGATTGCACCTGACAACGGCATTGGAGAACGTGCGTGTGCGTACGACCGGCCCGCCGTTCTTCGACCAGTTCTCCTCGAAGAGCGAGTCGCGCACGTAGGCGCTGCCATTTTCCGCGCCGATTGTCGCGGAATCGCCATAGCCGGTGCCGATCGACCAGTTGCGCCGGAAGGTGCACCGGACGATGTCCGCGCTGCCGCCCTGCATGGCCAGGGGACCGCGATAGCCCGTGGCTATGCCCTCGATGAGGCAGCCGGTCATCATGGCGCGCTGCGTCCAGGGGCCCGTCGACGAGGTGTAGATGGCATAGCCGCCGGCAATGAACCTGCAGTTTTCGATCGTCGCCCAGGACGTGCAGTTGATCTTCGTCCCCGCACCGTAAAAGCTGCAGTTCCGGATCGTCGGGTGCACATGGGATCCCAGCACGAGGTTGTCCGAGGTGAATCCAACCACCGTCAGGCCATCGAAGATGCAGGTGTCGTCCACTTCCAGGGACGCGTCGTCCATCTTGAAGAGCGTCGCCGCGTTGTCGCCCGTGTTGTTGTTTGCCGACCAGTAGCGATGGGTCAGGTCAGGGTTGACGGCGTTGAGCGTCCCGTTGGTATTGACCACCTTGAGGTATTGTCCGCCGTCGTCATAAATGGCGACCCATTGAGTGCCGTCAAGCTTCATGCCCGTCCAGCGGTCGTCGTTGTTCGGGTCGCCGGATAAAATCGTGAGGTTCGCCGCCGGATCGCGGGCCGCGAGTTCCTCGTCATCGGACGCGTAGCTCCCGCCATCGAAACCGCCAAGGATGGAGACTCCGGAAGCCGACACAAAGGTCTCGGTCTTCGTACGGCAGGGATGGTGCACGCCCTGCTTGATGCGGACTTCGCCGCCGGAGATCTTCGCCTGATCGATCGCGTCCTGCAGATTCGTCATGGCATTTGCCCAGGTGGAGCCGTCGCCGGTACCGCCCGCGACATTCATGTCGAAACGGATGATCCGGTACTTGCGCTCATAGTAGGTCAACGCGAATGTGATATCCTCGGTGCCGACCACGTCCGGAATCACCGTGTCCCATCCGTAGTCCACGTAATGCTCATCGTCGAAATCATACGCCGGAATGGACGGCACGTCGCCGGTGGTGTATTCATTTGTGATCGTCGCCGACGAGTTCTCGATGAACGTGCCGGCATCGCCCAATGTGAAGATGTATTTGATTTTCGGAGTGGTGAAGACGGCGACGACAGTCACATTGGAGGTTATGCCGGTCGGCTTCCACGACGGCGTAGTCGAAAGCACGGTTCCGTTAGTTGTCTGCCAGGAGTCGAAAGTGATGCTCCCGGAAGCGGGGACAATGGTGAACGTTCTTCCGTCGGCGCCGTCCGACACGAGCTCGGTGTAGCCGGTCAGACCGTCCAGCGTAGCGGCGCCGGCGGGCGAGACGCGGTAGATCACCGTATGCTTCTCATCCATCTCCGCGTCGGTCGCTTCGACGGCTCCACGAAGGGCAGTGCCGTCCGTCGGACGCGCCGCCCGGTCGAGA
>CAZYRQ010000153.1:0-1060 GCA_964649455.1 uncultured Lentisphaerales bacterium | reverse complement strand
TTCGACGGCTCCACGAAGGGCAGTGCCGTCCGTCGGACGCGCCGCCCGGTCGAGATCGACGTTGGCGTTGAGCGAGGCGGGGATCGCCGCCGTATAACCCATGTTAAGGTGGTTGGTCGCGGGACCGTCCGCATAGACGAAATACCGCGAATTGTTCAGGAACCACGCGACCGGGTAGGTGCTGCGCATGTTGTCCGTCCTAGCGGACATCTTTCCCGACGGCAGTTTCACCAGCGGATCGTCGGTGGTGACGCCTGCAACGGTTACGCTGGACGGATAGGTGAACACGCCGGCGGTGGTGTTTTTCTTGAAGACCACGGGCTGGTTGCCGCCAACCGACAATGGCTGCCAGCCTACCAGTGCCGGACCCGAGAAGACGCTGTTCAGGATCACGCTCGAATCGTTGCCGGAGCGGTTGCCGCAGACGATCACGTCCGGGAAGGTGGTCGTGCCGGCGAAGGTGCAGTTCGCGATGCCGATGGACGCATTCGTCTCGGTCGAAAGCGCATACGCGGCAATGCCGCGCGAGAGATACAGCGTATCAGAGCCGCTGTCCGTGCCGACGAGCTCGTTCGTGTTGCCGTGAAAGAGGCAGTTCACCGCCTCGCCGCGGGCGGCGGTCATGGCGGTTGGGCCCGAGGTCATCACCAGATACGGCGCGAAGACGTGCAGTTTGGCCGCGCTTCCGGTGCTGCGGAACGAGCTGCGGTTGTTCACAAAGCGGCAACCGTCGAGCGCCGTTCCTCCGCCCACCGCGTAGACACAGGTTGCGGCGGTGATGCCGGCGACGCCCACGTTGATCTGGCGATTGCCGGTGAAATGGCAGTTGAGAATCTGCCACTTGTTGGCAGCTCCGACATTGATGCAGCACGGCGTTGAATTGATCGACAGGTTGTTGGTGAACGTGCAGTCCTGGATGACCGTGCCGGCGGCGTTTTCCACGCTGATGCAGGGAGAGGGGCTGTACGAGCCTCCGCCGCACTCGTTGAGTTCGAACCAGCAGTTGGAGACGACCGCCGAGCTGGTTCCCCAGAAATAGATCGAAGGGCCGCCGGAACCG
>CAZYRQ010000152.1:0-5205 GCA_964649455.1 uncultured Lentisphaerales bacterium | reverse complement strand
TGAACGCCTGGACCCACCTGCGGATGACCTTCGACGCCACCACGGGGCACCTCGCGTTGCTCGTCAACGACGAAGCCGTCGCCTTCCTCAACACTGCGCGCCGTCCGCTACTCCGTTCCAACGGCGCCACTGCCACCCGCGTCGGCAGCGGTCTGTCAGGCTTCATCGACGAGGTCGAGATCCGCAGCGGCGCGGAGTGTGTCCTCCGCTACACGTTCGACGACGACACCGCCGACCTCGGCACCACCGTCCGCGGCACCTACGGCACCACGGGTGCCGGCGCCTGGCATTTCGGGCAGGTCGAGGACTACGCCGATGTCGTCACGGCCGTGGCCACCAACTGGCAGAGCCGCCTCCGCGAGGCCGGCAGCCTGGCGGGCGACGCCGCGATCGTGGCGCTGGTCGACGACGAGGGCGACCTGCTGCCCGGCGACTGGGTGGACACCGATGGCGACGGGCTGCCCGATGAATGGGAGACCCTGCACAACCTCAATCCGCTCGATGCCGACACCGACGGCGATGGCATCCCGGACGGGCTGGACGATGACGACCTGGACGGCCTGAACAACCTCAACGAGTTCCTGGCCGGCACCGATCCGAACGATCCGCAGACGACTCCGGGAATCTTCGACTGGGAGGTTGATTCCGACGGCGACGGTCTCTCGAACTGGGACGAGCAGTGCTTCGGCAGCGATCCGGGGCTTCTGGACACGGACGACGACGGGCTCTCCGACTTCGAGGAGGCCAGCGACGACGCCGACGGCTTCACCCTGCCGAACGCCTCGCTCTCGCCCGCGCGGGCGGGCGCGCTCCAGATCGACGGCGACGGCCAGTACGCCGAACTGCCGCTGAAGTCCCGTTTCCGGCTGGAGAAGTCGTGGACCGTGGAGGCCTGGGTGCGGATCGATCCCGCCTTCGGCGGCACCGGCACGATCATCCGCCGGGGCGGCGGATCCCTGGTCAACTACGAACTGGGCTTCGACGCGAACCGTCCCTTCGTGCGGCTGGCCAGCACCTACGAGACCAGCCCGTTCGACCGGGTCGTCATGGGCGACGCCGCGCTGGCGCGCCGCAACCACTGGTACCATCTGGCCGGCGTCTACGATGCCGACCAGGGCGAGCTGCGCCTCTTCGTCGATGGCGTGCTGGTCAATTGGCGCCAGGTCGTCGCCGAGCCGGGAGCCTTCTCCGACTCCGGCCTCCTCCCGGTGCGCATCGGCGAAGGGTTCCTCGGCCTGATCGACGAGGTCCGCGTCTGGGACGAAGCGCGCGATGCCGTCAGCCTCGCCGACGGCGCCTACCGCACCTTCGAGCACGCCAGCGCGATGCCGGTCGCCTACCTGCGCTTCGACGACTTCGGCACGACGGCCGAGGACTTCGCCCGGCCGCGTGAAGACTGGAGACGCGGCTGGGAGAGCGCTGCCGCGCTGGTCGGCGGCGCCGCCATGGCGCCGGCCCCCGACAGCCCCGTGGCGTCCACCGCCTTCGTGGACGAGGATGCCGACGAGCTGCCCGACTTCTGGGAGCTGGCAGTCTTCGGCAACATCTTCGGCGGCATCGGCATGGCGGATATGGATGGCGACGGTCTCAACAACACCTACGAGTACCTCGCGCGCCTCCACCCGCGGCTCGCCTCCACCTTCAACGACGGCGTCATGGACGGCCACCGGGACTTCGACGGCGACGGCCTGCTCAACATCCTGGAGCAGGACTACACCACGCGGCCCGATATGACCGATACCGACGACGACGGCTTCAGCGACTACGAGGAGATCTACGGCACGACACCCGGCAACGAGGCGCTCGGCGTCTCCAGCCCGCTGCAGTCGCTGGATCCCCACGTGCCGCGCGGCCTGGAGCTCGACGGCACGGGCCGCATGGTCGTCCCGCCGCAGGGTCGCCATTCCCTCGTCGAATGGACGCTGGCGGCCTGGGTCAGCCCGGCGACCGGATCCGACGGCGGCATCGTGGTCGCCCGCACCTTCTCCGACGGCGCAGTCAACTACGAGCTGGGTGTCGAGCCGGTGGGCGGGGCGCTGCGTCCCTACACGCGCTACACCTCCTTCGCGGACGGCATCCTCCACGAGCACCGCGTCTCGCTCACCACCCTCCCCGGCACGGTGCTGGCCGACGGCGTCGAGAACCATCATCTGCGTCTCGAGCCCGGAACCTGGGCGCACCTGGCGGCGGTCTACTCGATCACCAACCACACGCTCTCGCTCTACCTCGACGGCGAGCGCGTCGCCTGGCGCACCGATGCCATCGAACGGCCGGCCACGGGCTCCGGCGCGGCCCTGCCGCTGGCCGGCGAGCTGACGGTCGGCGGTGGCCCGCTCGACGCGGCCGGAACCGCCGTGACCGGCGGCTTCGAGGGCCGCATCGACGATGTCCGGATCTCCGCCCTGGTCTCCTCCGACGCCGACATCCGCCAGATGATGGGCGGGCAGCTCGTCGTCGAGAGCGGCAGCCCAATCACCAACACGGTCCACCTGGCCGCCTCCGCGATGCCCGCGCCCAAGGCCGGCGAGTACCTGGTCGGCCTCAAGGCCGGCGTGCCGGCGGACGCCACCGTCGCCGCGCTGCAGGGGCTCGGGGTGCAGGTCGTGCGGCGCTACGGCATCGTGCCCGCGCTCCACGTGCGCGTGGCCGACGGCGCCGACGCCGAGGCCGTACGCGCGCAGCTCGCGCAGCATGCCGGCGTCTCCTATGTCGAGCCCAACTACAACCGCACCTTCAGCCAGACGGTGCCCGACGATCCCGACTTCGGCGAGCTGTGGGGACTCAACAACACCGGACAGGCCGGCGGCACCGAGGACGCGGACATCGACGCCCCAGAGGCGTGGGATGTCTCCACCGGCAACCAGCAGGTGCTCGTGGCCGTCATCGACACCGGCATCGACTACAACCATCCCGACCTCGCCGCCAACATGTGGGTCAACCCCGGCGAGATTCCCGGCAACGGCCTCGACGACGACGGCAACGGCTACATCGACGACATCCACGGCTACGACTTCGCCAACGACGACAGCGACCCGATGGACACCTACGGCCACGGCACGCACTGCGCCGGCACCATCGGCGCCGTCGGCAACAACGGCACGGCCGTCGCCGGCATCAACTGGAACGTGCGCCTGATGGCCGTCCGGGCGGGCGACGAGTTCGGCCTCTACGACGCCGACATCGTCGCCTCCATCGACTACGCCGTCCTGATGGGCGCGCGGATCAGCAACAACAGCTACGGCGGCTACGGCTACTCGCAGACGATCTACGACGCCATCGCCCGCGCCCGCGACGCCGACCACCTCTTCGTGGCCGCCGCCGGCAACGAGTCCAACGACAACGACACGACCCCGGCCTACCCGGCCTCCTACGACCTCGACAACATCATCGCCGTCGCGGCGTCGGACCGCAACGACAGGCTGGCCTCGTTCAGCAACTACGGCGCCGAGAGCGTCGACCTGGCGGCCCCCGGCGTCGCGATCCTGAGCACCGTCCCCGGCGGCGGCACCGCCGTCTACGACGGTACCTCCATGGCCACGCCGCACGTGGTCGGCGCGGCGGCCCTCGTCCTCTCGGTCGACAACAACCTCAGCTACACGGCGCTGCGCAGCGCCCTGCTGGGCAATGTCGATCCGGTCGAGGTGCTGAACGGCCGCTGCCTGACGGGCGGGCGCCTGAATGTCGGCAACATCCTGCCGAAGATGGGCGGCACCACGCCGGTCGCCGTCCGCAGCCTGGCGGCCTGGTTCCGCTTCGACGACGGCGGCGCCACGGTCGAGGACTTCACCCTCGCCGCGCCGTGGCGGCGCGACTGGCGCCAGGCAGGCCGCCTCGAGGCCGGAGCCGCGATGGCCAATGCGGCCGCCTTCCTGCCGCCGGGCGACACCGACGGCGACACGCTGCCCGACTGGTGGGAGGAGCTGGCGGGCCTCGATCCACGCGACGCCACCGGCGACAACGGCGCCGATGCCGATCCCGACGGCGACGGGCTCGTCAACCTCTACGAGTACCTCGCCTCGCGGGCGCACTTCGCCCGCGGCGAGCGCGGCCTCGACCCCTTCCTGGCCGATACCGACAACGACGGCCTGACCGATGCCCAGGAGGACTCCGACGGCGATGCCGTGGCCAACCTCCACGAGCAGAACCTCTACGCCACCGATCCGGGCGATCCGGACACGGACGACGACAGCCTGACCGACGGGGAGGAACTGACGCTCCATTCGGCGCCCACGGATGCGACGATCCCCTATGTGGCGCGCGCGCTGAACTTCACGGGCGGCGATGCCCGCGCCAATATCGTGACGGTGCCCGACAAGGTCGACACCGCCTACACGGCGCGGCACAGCGCGCGGGAGTGGACGGTCGAGTGCTGGGTCAACCCCGGCGCGATGCCGGCCGGCACCTATCCGCTCGTCAGCCGCCGCACCGCGGCCTCCGGCCGCCGCAACTACGAGATCGGCCTGGCCGGCGGCGTGCCCTACGCCGCCTTCGACGGCAGCGAGAACGGCGAGGAGGTCTTCTGCGCCCATAGCGCGGCGGTTCCGTCCGGCCAGTGGACCCATCTGGCGGCGCGCTTCCAGCTCGGCGGCGACTTCGACCAGAACCACCTGAGCCTCTTCGTCAACGGGGTGCTGGTCGCCTCGGTGCGCACCGGCTGGGAGTCCGCCACTGGACCCGGCGACCTGGTCTTCGGCTCCGCCGGACTCGTCGGCCAGCTCCTCAACGTCCGTGTCTGGAGCATCCCGCAGACCGATGCGCAGATCGCCAGCCTGATGTACAACGAGCTGCTCGGCGGCGACGTCGGCGAGATGTCGGGCTACCTCAGCCTGACCGGAACGGGCCATCTCAAGGAGACCGCCACCACCACGCGGCCCGGCGGCGAGTACATCGACATCCTGCGCCAGAACTGGACGCTCGAGTGCTGGGTACGCACCACCGCCACCGGCGGGCGCCTGATCCAGCGCCGCAACGAGTCGATGCGCACGGACGACGACTTCAACTACTACCTCGGCCTCACGCCCGCGGGCACGCTGATCGGCCGGTTCGCGATGGACTACACCTACATGGTGGTGGTTCCGGGCAACCCGCCGGTCACCGCGCTGGTCTACGCGCGTGACTACACGCTGAACAACATCGTCGGCGAAATTCCCGTCAACGACGGGCAGTGGCACCATGTCGCCTATGTCCGCTCCAACAGCGGCTGCG
>CAZYRQ010000151.1:0-5221 GCA_964649455.1 uncultured Lentisphaerales bacterium | reverse complement strand
ACTGCATCGCGCACGGCTTCGACATGGTCAACGGCCTCGAGCAGCAGAAGCTCGCCGTCGAGACGGGACACTTCCCGCTCTACCGCTACAATCCCGAGCTCGCGGCCGAAGGGAAGAATCCGCTGCAGCTCGACAGCAAGGCGCCGACGCAGTCGTTCGCCGAGACGGCCAAGAGCGAGAACCGCTTCAAGCAGCTTCTCAAGCTCAACCCTGATGCCGAAGCCATGCTGAAGCAGGCCGAGGCCGGCTTCCGGGCCAACTTCGACATGCTGCAGGCGCTGGCGAATCTGCCGCAGAAATAATGGCTGCCGGCGTGCAGATCGCGGATCTGGTCAAGACGTTCGGAACCCTCCGCGCGGTTGACCGGGTCTCGCTCGAGATCGCGCCGGGCGAGATCTTCTTCCTCCTCGGCCCCAGCGGCTGCGGCAAGACGACCCTGCTGCGCGCGGTGGCGGGCTTCCACCAGCCCGACGCCGGCGCGGTATTCATCGGCGACCGCGACGTGACCCGTCTGCCGCCGCACGCGCGCGACACGGGCATGGTTTTCCAGAGCTATGCCCTTTGGCCGCACCTGACGGTGGCGGAGAACGTTGCCTTCGGCCTCAAGGTGCGGCGCCGTTCGCGTTCGGAGATCCGCCGCCGGGTGGCGGAGGCGCTGGAGCGCGTGCACATGGCCGACCGGGCGCAGGCGCGTCCGAACCAGCTCTCGGGCGGCCAGCAGCAGCGCGTCGCGCTCGCGCGCGCGCTGGTCATCGAGCCGCAGTGCCTGCTGCTGGACGAGCCGCTCTCCAACCTGGACGCCAAGCTGCGCATCGAGATGCGCGGGGAGATCCGGCGCCTCTGCAAGCAGGCCGGGCTGACGGCCATCTACGTGACGCATGACCAGAAGGAGGCGCTCTCGATCGCCGACCGTCTGGCGGTGATGCGCGCGGGGCGGATCGAACAGGTCGGCTCGCCGCGGGAGGTCTACCGCCACCCGGCGAACCCCTTTGTCGCCGGTTTCATCGGGGAGGCCAATTTCCTCGCGGGGCGTGTGCTCGAGATCCAGGGCGGGCGTGTCCAGGTCGAGACGCCCGTGGGGCGCCTGGAGGCCCCCGTCGGGCTCGCGCAACCCGTGCCCGGCGCCGGGGTGACCCTCTGCATCCGTCCCGAGGCCGTGCAGTTCGCCCGGCCCGGCGCCGCAGCGGAGAACCTCATCGAGGGAACACTGCGCCAGACGGTCTACCAGGGCGAGGTCGCGCTGCACGAGATGGATCTCGACGGGCGCGGCGGAACGCGCGTGCCTTTCCGCGCCATCGAGCTCGGCGCGGGCCTGGCGGACACCGTCATGCCCGGCCAGCGCGTGCGGTGCTCGATTCCCGTTTCGCAGGTGGAGGTGCTGTGACGCGGATCCTCCGGGTCGTCCTCGCGGCGGCGGCCATGGTCGCGCTGCCGTTCATCTTCCGGCGTTCCGCCGTGCAGGAGAAATGGGCGCCGGGAGACCCCATCCTGGTCATTGTTTCGCCCCACAACGAGGCGATCCGCGCGGAGTTCGGACACGCCTTCAGCGACTGGCATGCGGCGCGCCACGGACAGCCCGTGAAGGTCGACTGGCGCGTGATCGGGGGCACGACGGAGATCATGCGCTATTTGGCGTCGGAGTATGTCGGCTCGATGCGCGCGTGGTGGGAGCGCGAGGGCCGCCCCTGGCCGGCGGCGGGGGCCGAGTGGATGCTCGACCGGCGCTTCGACCCGGCCCGTCCGCCCGCGGCGGCCGCGGACGAGGCGTGGGCGCGGCGGCGCGACTTCTTCCTGGCTTTCCGCACCAACGACTCGCCCGCGGCGGCCACCGCGCGCATCGACCTTTTCTTCGGCGGCGGTGTCTACGACCACGAGAAGGCCGAGCGGCAGGGTCTCACCGTGCCTCCGTGGCGGGAGGAAACGGCGATCCCCCCCGGCCTCTTCGCGGACGCCGGCGGGCGCGAGCTGATTCCACCGGGCAGCAGCGGGGAAGTCTGGCGTGGCCAAGCCTTCTTCGGCACGGTTCTGAGCACCTTCGGCATCTGCTACAATCCGGACCGCCTGAAGGATATGGGCATCGCGGATCCCCCGCAGGCCTGGGCGGATCTGGCCGACCCCCGTTACTTCGGGCAGGTGGGCGTGACCGACCCGACGAAGAGCGGTAGCGTGGCCAAGGCCTTCGAGATGATCATCCAGCAGGCCTGCCGCGAGACCGTCCAGGCGGCGGGGTTCGACGATGAGCAGATCGCGGTCTGGGAGGCGGCCTTCGCTGCGGCGCGCCTGCCGCCCGGCGAACTCCCCGGCGGTGTGCCCGCCGCCTACCAGGAGGCCGTCGCGCGCGGCTGGCTCGACGGGATCAACCGTGTGCGGCTGATCGGCGCCAACGCGCGCTACTTCACCGATTCCGCCGGCAAGGTGCCGATCGACGTCGGCATGGGCGCCACGGCGGCGGGCATCGCCATCGACTTCTTCGGGCGCTTCCAGTCGGAATACACGCGCGCGGGGGACGGTCAGCCCCGCATGCGCTACCTCACGCCCGTGGGCGGATCCAGTGTCAGCGCCGATCCCATCAGCCTGCTGCGGGGCGCCCCGAACCGCGAGCTGGCCGTGCGGTTCATCGCCTTCTGCCTGGGCGAGGAGGGTCAGAAGCTCTGGAACTACCGTGCGGGCGAGCCGGGCGGCCCGCGGCGCTACGCCCTGCGACGGCTGCCGATCCGCCGCGACTTCTATCCCGGGGAGGATCCCGCCTTCGAGGCGGCCGCCCGCGCGCACGGCGTCCGTTGCAGCGATGACCTGGCCGATCCGTCGGTCAATCCCTTCCGGCTGGCGCGCGCCTTCAGCTACCAGCCGCGCTGGTCGGGCGCGCATTTCGGCATCCAGCGCGATCTAGTCCGCGCGCTGTGTCTCGATTCCGGTGAGGAGCTGCGCGCCGCCTGGAAGCGCATCCAGGAATTCGGCGGCGCAGAGCGTCAGCCGGAGGCGATGGCGTGGCTGCTGAAAATGCCGCAGACGCCCGTGCCGGTCACATGGGCCAGCGCGGTAACCGACTACGCCTCGGAACACGTCGACCGGCTGGAGTACCTGCGCCGGTGGACGGCGGAGATGCGCGCCAACTACCGCCAGGCCCGCGCGTGTGTCCGCGCGGCGGCGCCGTGAACCGTATTGGTGGTCACAGGGGGGCGTTGGGAAAAGCGCGCGGAGCCGCGCGCACTCAAAAATCGGTCGCATGCCAGCTACCGCCACATGCACCGATCTTGCCCGGTAGTGCGAGCCTATGTTCATTCGCGGTTTCCCACCTGCGGCTCGCCGGTCACGCCTTGTGGCGTGACGAGAACCCTGCTTCGCCCATAGGCTACGCAGAACAAGCCCTTCCGCGCCAAGGCGCGTCATGACAAGCGTCTCGCCCTACCTTGTAGTGGCGTCGGTTCCGGTGCCGGCTTCCGGTTTGGCCTTGCGCAGCGTGTAGATGCGCTCCATCTTCGCGGCGATGTCGCGGTAGCCGATGTCCGCGCCGTAGAGCTCGCGGTAGATGGTGAAGGCGCGCTCGATGTTGCCGGTCTCCTCCGAGATCTCGCCGAGCTCGAACAAAATCTGCTTGCGCTCGTCGTTCATAACCGGCAACTGTTCGAGCGCGGTCTCGAGCTGCATGACGGCCATGTCGACCTGCCCTTTCAGGCGGAAACAGCGCGCCAGGCCGTAGAGCGCCCCGCTGCGCTCCTTCGGGCTGCGCTGGGCGAGCTGGAACTGCTGGATGGCGTCGTCGTACGACTCGTACTGCAGGTACTGCTGGCCCAGCTCGAACCGCAGGCGGAGGTCGTTGGGGTAGCGTTCCACGCGCTGGATCAGATCGTCGAAAACGAACTGGCTGCGCTCGTGCACGAGGGCCTCGGCCCGGGCGGTCTCGCCGGCCGCGTTGGCCGCCTCGACGCGGGCATCGAACGACTGGATACGCAGCGACGAGAGCATGCGGTCGAGTTCCGGGTCGGTGGGGTTGATGGCGCGTGCGGTCCCCATGACCTCGACGGCCTCGTCGAAGCGCTTCTGCTGCTGCAGGAGCCGGGCGAGGGCGCGGTAGTAGTTGAGGTTCTTCGGGTCGGCCTCGATCTTCTTGCGCTGCTCGGCAATCAGCACCTCGGCATCGGAGCCGGCGACCACGGCCTTGTTCTCCATGTCCAGCTTGCCGGCGGTCGCCTGGTCCTTGACCAGCTTGCGGAAGTCGCCGCCGCCCCCGGCGGAATCCCAGGTGCCGGCCATGGCGATGCGGGCGTCGGTGTCCTTCAGCAGGCTCAGGATGCCGGCGTCCAGCGGTTTGAGGTTGACCAGCGCGTTGAGCACCTCGCGCGCCTTGACCCACTGCTCGGCGCTGCGGTAGGCGTTCGCCATGCTCAGCATCAGTCCGTGATTCTGCATGTCCACCTGCAGCGCGGTCTCGAGGTACATGATCGCGCTCTCGGGCTGCCCGGCGGCGAGGGCGCACTGGGCGGCCAGATCGACATACTTGACGGACAGCGGCGCCTGGGCGATCAGGCGCTCGGCGGCCAGCAGCGCCTCCGCATGACGGCCGCGGTGAAGCCGCGACAGGGTCTTCAGGTACTGGGGCAGGGCGCCGATCTCGGCCAGTTTGAGCTTCAGGGCGCCGGGCTTGTCCTTGGTGAACCGCTGCAGGCTGGCCGCGCGCAGGAACTTGCGGGCGCGGAAGAAGTCCGGCGAGAGCTCGACGCAGGTGTAGAGCAGGTCGATGGCCATGTCGAGACTGCCGCGCTCGAAGGCCGCGAACCCCTTGTTGAACAGGTTGTTCAACCGCTTCTGGGCTTGCGGGTCGCTATCGGCTTGCACTTGAGTCGCTTCTGCCATGGCAACAATCCCTGCCGGCGCGGCCAGGGGCCGGCCGCACGTCTTTCAAAGTGAACAAAGTACTTTTATACAGGGTTTCGGGCCACGCGTCAAATGAAACGACAATGAAACGACGGAATGAAACGACGGCAGGCGGTACTCGGTCAGTCTCCGGGGTGTGAAAGGGGGGCAGGGTGACAAGGCGGGCGACAGTGACCGGCAGACGTGTCACACGGTACAACGCCCTGTTGCCGTGTACCCAAACCTGAAGGCACTCGCAGGCTTCCGGCTTAAGCCGGTACTCCGACGGGGGAGATCTGTGCCGTTGAACCGTCGCGTCGGAGTCCCGCCTTCAGGCGGAAGTCGTTCAGGGGCTTCAGCCCCGTCC
>CAZYRQ010000150.1:0-5233 GCA_964649455.1 uncultured Lentisphaerales bacterium | reverse complement strand
TCTGCGGCGAGCACGGCGGCGAGCCCCGCAGCGTGGCCTTCTGCCACGAGCTCGGTCTCAACTACGTCTCGTGCAGCCCCTACCGGGTGCCGATCGCGCGTCTCGCCGCCGCGCAGGCGGCCCTCAGGAAGCGCGAGGGATGAAAATCGTGAACACGACAACATTCCGCACGGCGGCGCTGGCCCTGCTGGCGCTCGCCGCCGCCGCGCGCGCCGAGACCTACGAGGACATCTGCCGGGCGATCAACGAGGTTGCCAACCGGCAGTTGACCCTGCAGACCGAGACGCGCGGGCGCGAGGAGCAGCTCGCGCGGGCCCTCGCCAAGGGCACCCATGACACGCCCGAGATGAAGGCGACCCGCGCGCAGATCGAGAAGCTCAAGACCGCCCTGGTCGAGGCCGAGCAGACGCTCAGGCGCCAGTTCGAGGCCCTGCCCGCCCTGCAGCCGGAGATCCGGCAGTCGCGCGAAAGTTTGACCGAAATCCGCAAGCTCGACGCGCAGCGGCAGGAGCTGATCCGGCGGCGGGACGCCTTCGTCAAGCAGCACACCGCCAAGCCGACTGAATAGCGGGGCGCCCGATCATCGACTTTGCCGCCATCGATTTCGAGACCGCCAACCAACGGCGATCCAGCGTCTGCAGCGTCGGGGTCGCCATCGTGCGGAACGGCGCGGTCGTCGAGACGCTCTACCGTCTCATCCGCCCCGCGCCAGATTTTTACCTGTCCTTCAACACGCAGATCCACGGACTCTGCGCCGCCGACACTGCCGATGCGCCCACCTTCCCCGACGTCTGGCGCGAACTAGCGCCGCGGATCGCCGGGCTGACGCTGGTCGCGCACAACAGCCCGTTCGACCAGTCGTGCCTGCGGGCGGTGCATGAGTACTACGGTCTCGATTATCCATGCTACCCGTTCGCCTGCACCTGCCGCGCCGCGCGACGTCACTTCGGCAGGCAACTGCCCAACCACCGGCTGCAGACCGTCGCCCTGAGATGCGGCTATATCCTCAAGGATCACCACCACGCCCTGGCCGACGCCGAGGCCTGCGCCGCCATCGCGCTGAGGCTGCTCTAGCCGGAAGCACGCATGGTTTGCTAACAATCTCAGTTCTGTGAACCCTGTGAATGCAAGACCAAATAGGGATTTCCGCCGATGAAGCACCTCTGTCCGATCTGTGGAGTCCGCAAGGCCAAGCGACTCTGCCAGCGACAAGCGATGGCCGATATCTGCGCGGTCTGCTGCGCGAAACAACGTGACGAAACCTGCGGCGATTGCGCGCATTATGCCGAAGCCCGGCGGTACCAGGCCGAACGCCACGCCTGCGCAACGCCGCCGGACGGCCACTTCATCGTCGAGATCAACCCCGAGGTCGAAGAGGCGGTCAACGCGGCGGGGGAGCTTGCCCAGCGGGGCCAGTTCGGCCAGGCGCGCGCGGCGATGGAGCAACTGCTCCGGCAGCACCCCCGAAACCACACGGTTTTTTTCGGCATGGGTGTGGTGCATGCCGCACGGGGCGAGCACCGGGAATCCATCGAGTGGTTCGACCGGGCGACAGCGGTCTATCCATACTTCATGGAGGCGCATTTCAACAAGGCGATGGCCTGCCGGAAGCTGCTGGATGTCGCCGGCGCGATCCGGGCGAGCCTCAAGGTGGTGGAAGTGGGCGACCCGAAGGAACGCGAGGTCGGGCAGGCGAAGGTTTTTCTGGACGACATGGCCGCCACGATACGTAAGAACGCAGGGGTCGATCTGGACACATATCTGGAATCGATGGACACCTTTAACCGGTCGTTTGCGCTGATGGAGCAAGGCGCATGGGAGCAGGCGCTGGCCGGTTTCCGCGCGGTGGCCGCGAGGGATTGTCGAAACGCGCCGACGCATGGCAACATGGGGATTTGCCTGGCCAAGCTGGGCCGCAAGGCCGAGGCGCTGGCGGAACTCGACCGCGCTTTGGAGATCAATCCGGAATACGAGCCGGCCATGACCAACCGGCTGGCCGTGGAACGGATGCAGGAGGGCACACCGCTGAACACCGCGGCTTTCCAAAGCGTCAATTTCGGCATGCAACAACACGAACGCGCACAGACTGGCCAGTCGTGGTTCCGCCGTGGCTTCGCCAAGTTCGCGTCGAAGCGCTGAATCACGCCTCGCGCTTGGGTTCTGGTGGGGTGGGAGGTGTCTTCGATCGGCCGGTGGTCAGGGTGTAGACCAGCGGCATGACCGTCAGCGTCAATATGCCGGCGACGAGGATGCCGCCGACGGAGGCGATGCCGATGCCGGCTCGGTTCTCGGAGCCGATCCCCGTGCTCACCGCGATCGGCAGCATGCCGAGCCCCGAGGCCAGCACCACCATCAGCACGGGCCGGAACTGGTCGGCCAACGCCGCCAGCATCGCCTCGCGGCGCGGCATGCCGGCGTGCAGGTTCTGGGCCATCTTGTCGACGATCAGGATGGCGGCGTTGACCACCACGCCGATCAGCATCAGCACGCCGAGCAGCACGAGGATCGTGATGGCGGATCCGGTCATCACCAGCGACCAGATCACGCCGATGAGGCCCATGGGCAGCGTCAGCAGCACGAGCGCCGGCCGGCTCCACGACTCGAGAATCGCCGCCAGCGTCAGCAGGGTCAGAAAGGCGGCCAGCAGAAGCGCCTCGCCGAAGTCGGCCAGCGCCTCGCCCATCATCTCGCTCATGCCCGAGGTATCGAGCCGGTAGCCCGGGGGAATTATATTTTGCTCTGCGATGGCGGCGGCGACGCGCCCGCTGACTTCGCTCATGGTCGCGCCCGGCACGATGTCGCCGAGAATTTTGACCGTCCGCTGCTTGTCGACACGGAAGATCTGGATCGTCGAACGGGTCTCCTCGACATCGGCCACCGACTCGAGCGGGATCGGACGGCCGTCGGTGCCCGGCAGCAGGAACTGGCGGATCTGTTCCTTCCCGGGTTGCTCCGCCAGCTTAACGCGGATGTCGTAGGTGCGGTCGCCGCGCTTGTAGTCGGCCGCCTCGATGCCGTCGATGTTGGCCCGCACGATGGTTCCGAGCCGCGTGGCCGGCATGCCGATGTCGGCCAGGATCGTCCGTTTCGGCACCACGCGGATTTCGGGTTTCCGGTCGCGGACGGTCGTGTCGAGCTGCGCCACGCCGGCGACGGTGCGCCCCCTCTCGCGGATCGCCGTGGCGGCTGCTTCGAGCGTATCGAGGTCGTCGCCGGAGAGGTTGTAGTCGATCTGGAAGCTCTGACCGCCCATCTTGCCGGGTACGGAGGCCGAGAGCAGGCAGTCGGTCTCGTTCGCCAGCATGGCGCGGATTTCGTTGAGGCGCTCCTGGAGCGACCAGGTGCGCGCGGTCTTGGGCTTGAAGAAGAGCTCGATCTGGCCCAGGTTGACACCCTCGTTCGGCTGGCCGCCGAACGACTCGGCCTTGCCAGCCGTGGTCAGCACGTGGTCGAGGTCCGACAGTCCCAGGAGACGCGCCTGGATGCCCTCGAGTCGTCCGACTGTCGTTTCCAAATCGTAATAGGATGGCAGGTCGACACGGATGAAGACGCGGCCGCGGTCGTCGTTCTCGAAGAAGCTGAAGCCGAGCCGCGAGCCGCCGTATTTCAGGGTCAGGATGAACAGCACGGCAAACCCGATCACGATCGGGAGGTTGAGGCACTTGTGCCACGCGAGGCGGCGGACGCCCGCAGTGTAGCGATCGGCGAAACGCTGGAAGCCCAGGATCCAGCGCGCGCCGAAGCGTGACAGGGCGTTGTTCCGGCGCCGGCTGGCCGGTTGCAGCAGCAGGGCGCAGAGGATCGGCGTCAGCGTGAAACTGATCAGGATCGAGACGGCGTTGACGATCAGTGTGGTGACGGCGAAGGCACTGAGCATCAGCCCGATCATGCTGCTCATCATCGCCAACGGAAACATCACGACGACGTTCGTTCCCGCCGAGGCCAGCACGGCCACGCCGACCTCCGAGGCGCCCCGGCCGGCCGCCTCCCAGTGGTTGTCGATCTCCTCGAACTTCGAGACGATGTTCTCGAGGACGACGATCGAGTTGGAGACGAGCACGCCGGTCGACAGGCCGATGGCCAGCAGGGTGACGGTGTTGAGCGACTGCCCCGCCAGGTGCATGAAGAAGAGGCTGATCACGACGGTCACCGGCATCGTGATGGCGACGATCACCGTCGTGCGGAGGTTGACGAGGAAGACAAAGAGGATCGCCGCGCAGAGCAGGATTGCCTGCCAGATGCTTTCGATGGCCGAGTCGACGGAGGCGACCACACTCGCCGACTCGTCGGAGATCCAGGTCAGCTCCATGCCGCCCGGCAGCGCGCGACGGAGCTCCTCGAAGCGCTTGCGGGTCTCGCGGACGACGGCCACCGTGTTGCCCTCGGCCTTCTTGACGACCTTGAGCACCACGCCCTGGTTGCCGTCGAGGATTGCGCGCTGGCGCACTTCCTCGGTGGCCATGCGGACCGTGCCGAGATCTCCGATCCGGCGCCGGGCGCCGTTGCGGCTGGCGACTTCCAGCCCCGTGATCGCCTCGACCGAGGAGTATTCGGCGTCGAAGCGCACCGCCAGTTCGTTGCCCGCTCCGCGGATGCGCCCGCCGGGCAGCGAGAGGATGGCCCCCTGCAGGGCGGCCGAGACATCGAAGCTCGTCAGCCCCGCCGCCGCCAGAGCGTCGCGGTCCAGCTCGACCCAGACCTCGCGCTCGTTGCCGCCGATCACCTGCACCTCGGCGACGCCCGGCACGGTGGCGAACCGGTCGGCGATCGTGTTGTCGGCGTAGTCGTACAGTTCGTCGACAGGCGCCTTGCCGGAGAGAAAGATGTTGGCGATCGGCGTGGCGTTGATGTTGACCTTCTGGATCACCGGCCGGTCGGCGTCTGCCGGCAGCTTGTCCAGAACCATGTCCAGTTTCTCGCGGACATCCTGCGCGGCCACGTCGACGTCGATGCCGGTGTTGAACTCCAGCGCGATCTGGTTGACGTTCTCGAGGCTGGAGGACTCGATATGCTTGAGACCGTCGATGCCCGAGACCGCGTCCTCGATGTGCTTGCTGACGTCCTTCTCGATGTCTTCCGGCGAGGCGCCGATCCAGGTCGTGACCACCGTCACGTAGGGCATGTCGACTTTCGGCATGTCCTCCAGGGACATCTTGCGGTACGAGTTGAACCCGAGGGCGATCAGCGCGATGAGCAGGCAGCTCATCGCGATCGGACGTTTGGTGGAGGCGGT
>CAZYRQ010000149.1:0-5273 GCA_964649455.1 uncultured Lentisphaerales bacterium | reverse complement strand
CCTCTGCCGGCGGCTCGCCGTGGCTCTGCTGGCCGCCACCGTCTCCTGGTCGGCCCTGGGGCAGGGCGTGACCATCGACCTGGTGATTCAGGATCCCTTCAACACCCCTCCCGCCAATGGCGTCGCCTATGGCGTGGGCGAGGAGATCTACGTCATCGCGCTCTTCAGCGCCAACATCACCAGCGTCAGCGGGGTGCCCAGGCTGCGTCTCACCAACCAGCGCGCCGGCCAGCTCAGCACCTATGCCTATGCCACCTACTACGACCACTTCCAGAACGGCATGATCTTCCGGTACATCGTCGAGTCGGGCGATTTCACCCAGGACTTGAACGCCGACCGGTTCGAACGCGTCGGAACGGTGATCCAGACCGACGGCGGCTTGGTGGATTACGGCACGCAGACCTCGTTCCCGGCGACCGGCGCCGCTTCGCTGGCGGAAAACGCGGACATCGCCATCCGCACGATCGGGCTGCGGGGCCAGATCGATCCGCTGAGCATGACGATCACGGTGCAGGAGACCGAGAGCGCCCTCATTCCCGTCACCCGCGGCAACACTGGCGGCAAGGCCGTGGGCTTCACGATGACCGCCACGCCGCCTGCGGCGATCGGCCAGAACTTCACCCTCGCGCCGGCCACCTTCGCCATCCCCATTGGCATGATCGATGGCGACCTGACCCTGACCGGCGTCCTGGCGCTGCCGGGCACGGTGCTGCGCCTGCACCCGACCGACTACGGCGCCGAGACGGCCGGCGACCTCCTGGTCACGGTCGATGTCACCGCCGGCCCGGCGCCGACCTTCTTCGTCGACAGCCTCCCCTACGGGCTGATCGAGGGCGATCCGAATGTCGCCACGGCCACCATCACCCTCTCGCGCCCGCACACGGCGCCGCTGACGGTCACGCTGGCGAACAACAACCCGGACGCCCTGGCGATCGTCGGCTCCACGTCGATCACCTTCCCGATCGGCGAGACCAGCCGCTCCTACCAGGTGCGCGCGCTCGACGGCGGCACCACCGTGGCCAACGACTCGACGGCGACGGTTTCCGGCACGGTCCCGCCGGCCTCCGGCTACATCTCCGCCGGTTCGGCCGTCTTCTCGCTCCTGAACCGCGATCCCGTGCTGCTGAGCCCGCAGGGCACCGCGGACAACCCCTGGGTGCCGACGCCGGGCGGCGAGGGCTTCCCCTACACCTTCGGCTGGAGCGGCACGGATGTGGCGGCCGACATCGGCAAGCTGCAGGCGCAGATCGCCTTCGGCGACGGCAACGTCACGGCGTGGATGGACGGCGCCAACGGGTTCGTCAACCACACCTACAACTCGCCCGGCAACTACACGGTGACCGTCACCCTGCGCGACCAGGACGGCGGCTACGCCTCCGTGAGCGGGCAGATCGAGATCCTGCCGGCCGTCCAGGTGCAGATCAACGAATACAAGTACAGCTCCCCGCCCTATATCGGCCCCGGCAACCCGTACAACGGCCTCGGCGGCCTGGGGCGCGGCACCATCGACGATCTCGATCCGCTGACGACCCGGATCGTGCTGCAGAACGACTTCAACTGGCTGATCAAGTACGGTCCCACGCAGCCCTCCGTCACGCTGGTCGCCACGCCCGAGACCGTCACCGTCGACGGCGTCGACCTCGACAGCTTCTTCCATGTCTGGATCGGCGACGGGTTCTTCGGCAACGTGCTCACGCCGATCTCGCCCAGCACGGCGCTGCTGCAGCTGGGTGGCGAGGACCGCCAGATCGGCGGCGTCTTCAGCCGCGAGTACTATCCGGACGACAACTACGCCGACATCGACCACGACGAGCTGCCCGACCAGTGGGAGTGGCAGTGGGGCATCGATTTCGAGCTGCCGAACCGCATGGACAATCCCGACGGGGATCTCCTCCCGCGCGGCGCCGGCGCCGCCTTTGCCTATCCGGCGGCAGAGAACAATTACACGCCGGACGGCGGGGCCTTCGGCCACGTCTTCGAGGTGCGCGGCCTGGATCCCGGCCTCAACGCCCCGAACTCCACGCCCTCGGCCATCGTCGACGAGCCGGGCGCGCCCCTGACGACCGCCGGATGGCCGGGTTCGGATCCGACGGTGCCCGACACCGACGGCGACTCGCTCAACGACGGCTACGAGTACTACTTCTGGATGAACGCCACGGTGCGCGGCGTCACCGGCCAGCGCTACGATCCCACCCGCGTCATCGAAGGCACCGTCATTGACAGCGCCACGATCGCCGCCGACTTCAACCCGCTCGTCCAGGGCGCCGACGACGACGACACCGACGGCGACGGTCTCAGCAACCGGGAAGAGTATGCGCTGGGCACGAATCCCATCCACTGGGACACCGACGGCGACGGGATGAACGATGCCTGGGAGGTCGCCTACGGGCTCAATCCCTTTGACGACGGCGATGCCAACGGCAATCCGGACGGCGACTGGATGGCCCGTTCCGGCGCCCAGCGCCACTGGCAGGTCTACCAGGCAGACGGCTACGATCCCCGTGTCGCCTGGGGGCGCAACTACCTCTGGCGCAACCGGAGCATGTCGCGCCGGACGCCGACGACGGAGGGTTTCTCCAATTACGAGGAGCACTATCTGGGCCGCCTCTGCATCGAGGAGGGGATCGTCGGCGCCGTCGCGCCCGTCGGCTCCGGCCTGATGACCAGTCCGATCGCGGCCGACTCCGACGCCGACCAGATGCCGGACGGGTGGGAACTCTATGTGTCCCGCGATCCAGTCGCCGGCACGGTCGTCATCTGGCCGATCTCGTCCGACAACTACATCCAGAACTCTGCGCTGGACGCCGACTATGACGGGGAGACCGACGCTGACGAGCTCACCGTCCGGCAGGAGTTCCACGCCAGCGAGACCTGCGCCGTCTACGGCTTCGCCAACGTCAACGACCGCTGGTGGAACAAGTTCTGGGCGACCGATCCCTGGAACCCCGACACGGACGGCGATGCCATCGTCGATGGCGGCGAGAACTGGGCCGGTTTCCGGTACGATAGCGGCTACACGGAGTATATCCGCGGCAGCCGGCCGGGCGGCATGCTCAATCCCTGCTGCGTCGATACCGACATGGACTACCTCCCCGACGCCTTCGAGTACCTCTTCCCCGGCAACATCAGCGGGGGCGAGATCGTCGACGGCATGGACGGCACCTACTTCGACTCGAAGAGCGGTCCCGACGCGATCACCGGCGACGCGCGGAATTTCGACTTCGACCGCGACGGCCTCGAGAACTACCAGGAGTACTGGATGAACGCCGTCTTCCACTTCCAGTACGACAAGTGGGTCGCCGGCCAGGGCTACGGCGCCTACGACCCGGCCCTGATCTTCACGCAATTCCCGTATGGCTGGGACTGGGCCGCAAACGCCGACTACGACGAGCTGATCTTCGTGCCCTTCGCCTTCATGCCGGTCGAGTTTCGTCCCGCCAGTCCCTACGGCCCCGTCTGCTACGCCAGCACCGATCCGCGCGAGTTCGACACCGACGAGGACGGCATGGACGACTTCTACGAGATGTTCCACGGGCTCAACCCGCTGCTGAGCCAGATCCAGGATCTCGTCGGCAAGCCGACCGTCCGTCCGCCGGACGTCTACGACTTCCGCACCAACCCCTGGCTGGCCGGCATGCAGAACGCCGACCCCGACCAGGACGGCATCCCCAACTACGAGGAGATGCTGATGCCGAACCGGCCCGAGCCGGCCAACCACCACACCGATCCCTCGCCGCTCTGGTTCACGGACACCTCCTATGCCAACAGCTTCGTCAACCTCTACTACAACATGGGCGCGGTGCCGATGTACTGGGTGACGAACTCGATCACGTCCGATCCGTTCCCCGAACCGAGCTACATGGAAAACCTGCGTCCGTTCTTCATGTACAGCTTCGAGATCGGCGAGGGCTACGACACCGACAACGACAACCTTCAGGACAAGCAGGAGACCATCAGCTCGACCGAGCCGGGCCTGACCGATCCCCTCGACACGGATGCCCCGCGCCTGCGCAAGGCCCTCTATCTCAACGGGATCAATGCCGCCGCGCGCACGCGCGTCGGCTTCGCCTACGGGCCCGACGCGCTCCGGAGCTGGACGATCGAGGCCTGGGTGCGTCCGGCCAATCCCGCCGCCGGCGTCCGGCAGGTGATTCTCGAACGGCCGGTCCAGGTCTTCGAGAACGACCCGATGCCCGCGCCGGACTACGTCCGCCGCACGTTCCGGCTCGGCCTCGAGTGGAACGGCGCGCCCTTCGTCGAGTACGACGACGCCGGCAAGGTCGCCCTGACCGAGCGGGCCACCGCGGCCGACTGGCCGCTGACGAGCACCAACTGGACGCATCTGGCCGCCACCATGAACGGTGTCGACAAGCGGCTCACCCTCTATGTCAACGGTAAAGTCGCGGCCGCGACGCCGACGGCCAGCATTCCCTGCACCGGCTTCATCGACGGTTCCACCTATCTCTACAGCGGGGCGCCGGTGGTCATCGGCGCGTCCGACGCCAATCCGCAGGGCGCGGTCAACGGCGGCTTCACCTACATCAACGGCGATGTCTTCGGCGGTCCGTCGCAGCCCGTCCTGGGCGACTTCTTCAAGGGGTGGGTCGACGAGATCCGCATCTGGGACGGCGCACGCCCGGCGTCCGCCATCGCCGCCGACCTGGCCGCCCGCAGGCGCTACACGCGAGCCGATGTCATCGCCAGCCGCGAGGCCGCCGTCGCGGAACTGCAGCAGATGCTCAGTCTTCGCGGCTACGCGCTGCCGCCCGCCGGCTACAGTTTCGACGGCTACTACGTCGATGCCGCCTTCTGGCTGATGCGGACCGGCGGCGAGACGCCGGCCTTCCGCCTGCCGCCGACGCTGCTCAGCCACTACAGCTTCGACAACCTGCCCGACCCGCAGCACGAGCTGATCGTGCCGGCCGGTTTCGACCATCTCAACGGGCGCCCGACGGCCGACTATCCCGGCGTGCCCTGGTGGATGCAGGCGGCCGACCGCTCGACGGTCTACCGCACCTTCGACGCCAGTCCCTACCTCTTCGTCCACTGGATCGAGAACACCGTCGCCACCCTGCCGCTCGGGCATCTGGACGTCAACGGAACCTTTGTGGCCGACGCGGCCCTCGACTCGCGCTACTGGACACGTTTCTCCACGGGCGGCGCCGCCCTCTCGAACGGGCTTGAGAATGTGTTCAACAACACATCCAATCCCTACGGGCTCACCTACAAGCATGGCGACAGCACGATGAACCAGGTCGACACCGAGGACTTCG
>CAZYRQ010000148.1:0-5277 GCA_964649455.1 uncultured Lentisphaerales bacterium | reverse complement strand
GGTTCTCCCCGGCCGCGCTCATGTTTCTGAAGAAGCGCTGGTAGGCGGAGGTGCCTTCGGGGTGGCGGAAGCGCCAGGGAAACTGCTCGTCCATGCGCGTGTCGAACGGCGACCGTGTATTGTGGCCGATCGGGAAGAAGGGACTGCCGTCGTCCAGTTCGAAGAAGCGCCAGTCCTTCCGCGCGACCTGGACGAAGCCGGGGCCCGTGGCCGCGCGCGCCTCGAAGCTGCCGGGCGCCGAGGCCGCCGTGCCGTCCGGATCGCGCGCCGTGATCACATAGCGGTGGAGGCCGGGCACGCGGGGGGTGTAGCGGACGCGCCATTCGGGCCGTCCCTGCGGGATCAGTTGCTCGCCCACCGCGTCCACGAGGCGGAAGTAGTCCTGCATGTAGAATCCGTGGACTGTGTTGGTGAGGCCTTCGGGCGTTTCGATGAGCGCCGCCACATCGATGGCCGCGGGATCGAACGGGTTGGCGTAGCGGTCGGGCAGTTCAAAGCGCAGTTCAAAGAGTCCGTAGCAGGGAATGCTGCGGCTGTTCGGGCGCACATTGCGGATCGCGGGCGGCGCCGCAACGCGGTTGGTGGCGAGGAGGACTGTGTCGACCACCTGGCACGCCCCCGTGTAGGCCTCGTGCAGGGAGAAGACGCGCAGGCCGACCATCTGGGGCGCGAGCCGGGCGCGGTAGTTCCAGACGAGATGGTGACCGACCGGACTCCATCCCGGCGCCTCGGCGGAGAAGTCGAAGCACCATGCGTTGGTGCCGGGTTGCAGCGGTTCGGGACGCAGCTTCTGGAACCAGTGTCCGTCGCGATCCTTCATGAAGGCCATGAGCTGGGCGTGGCGGGGGGCCGCCGCGGGCCAGACCAGGTGTCCGGCGAGGGCATGCCCTTCGTACCAGTCCTCCACCTTCGGCGCATGGAGGAATAAGTCCTGTTGTCCGGGAAGGCGGATGGTCTCCGCCCACGTAGCGCGCGCCTCGGCGGGGGCGTTGGTGGGCGAGATCCGCAGCGGATGGCGCGCGGAATCCGCCGGCGCGGCGCACATGGAAAGTGCGCCGAGCAGGAGGATCGACAGCAGGGCACGTGCCGCGCGGCGGGCGGCGCCGCAGGAGCCCCGGCGGATGACCGGTGCCTGCAGAGTGTAGGGTGGGGCGCTGGTGGGTTGGGTTCGCATGGGTCTGTCGGCGGTATCGCTAGGCTAGCTGCCAGTCCTGGGCTGATGCCGCTTGGAAGTTTAGCACCTATCATGCCAAGCGAGGGCTGCCGCAATGCGCTGATTCTCACACGCCTTCAGAAACTGACCCATTCCGCGATGATTCCCAATTCGCTTGCCAGCCGCCGCTTAGGGCACAATAATCCGCGGGTAGCCACGTTATTATGCTTGTCATGATGGATCCTGTTGGCTGGCTGGTCGGCCAGCCGGATCCGCGTGCGGTAACGAGAGAGGTTCGTATGGAGAAGCTGCGTTTTCTGTCGGCCGGATTGATGGCCGGTCTGTTCTGCGCCTCGCTGGCCGTAGCCGAAGAGGCTGGCGCGCCGGTTGAGAAGAAGGCGAAGGCTCCCGGAGGCCGTGATGCCGTATTCGCCACAGCGGACACGAATGCCGATGGCGCGTTGTCGCTGGACGAGTTTGTCGCCATGGAAGCCAAGCGTCTGGAGACCCGCAAGGCCCGTCAGGGCGACAAGTTCGATGCCGAGAAGGCCGCCAAGATGCCGCCCGCCGAGGAGCGTTTCAAGAAACGCGACCAGGATGGCAACGGCTCGCTGACGAAGGAAGAGTTTTTCGGCGGCGCGGCAAAGGCCCGCCCGGAACGCAAGGCCAAGGCCAAGGCCAAGGCAGAGCAGGGTGCGGCGCTGGATGCCGTCCAGTAATCGGGTTTCCCGTTGATTTCAACGTAGGCCGCACGCACCTCGCTCCCGTCCGCTTCCACAGGCGCGCGCGCGCCCCCCCGTGGCCAGCCGATTACATTGCCTACTCGATCCGCTCCCGTAATTTCTGGAGCAGTTCGCCGGCCTGTTCGGCCATGGCACGCCGCGCGGCCTCTGCGGCGATCTTGCGCGTCTCGCGCGCCAGCGTCTCCGTGTCGATACGCGGTTTGTCCACGGTGCCCTGGATCGGAACCGTCAGCGTCTGGCCCGCGATGTACGCGGCCGCCTTCGCGCCCACCAGATCCTCCGTCAGCGGCACGATGGTCTGGAAGCGGAGGCTCTTGTCGAGGCCCACGCTCCCCTGGAAGGTGACCGGATGGTCGCGGAGCTTCGCCTGGTGCGGCTCGATCTCGATGCGGCCGTTGCGGCAGAGCCCACGCAGCCGCTCCTGCCGGAGTTCCAGTGGCTTACCGCCGGCACCGGTGTAGGCGAGGATCTGCTCCAGGACGCCAGTCGGCATCAGCACCACGTCGTCGAGGCCGATCTCCACATCGAAATCGGAGCGGGTGGTGTAGGTGGCATCGAGCGGCAGCCGTCCATTTCCCGCCACCATGCTGACCTTGCCTTCGATGGCCGTGCAGTTGGCCAGCAACGGATTGAGGAAACGCAGGTTCCGCAGCAGGGCGGGGCTTAGCGGCAGATCCTGCAACTGGATTGCCTTTTCGTCCAGTTGCAGTTCCATCGGCCGCGCGCCGACATCCACCCGCAACTGGCTCTTCAACGTGCCGTCGGCCAGCGGCGGGGCGTAGCGGAGGCTGAGCAGGCCGTCTTTTAGTTCCGCCTCCAGGTCGGCGGGGCCGGCATCGAGGCCCCAGCCCTGCAGGTCTTCCAGAAAGACCGCGAGCCGCGCCTGGCCGGCGGCCAGGACGCCGCGCCAGCCGCCGCCCAGCGGCGCGGAGAGGCTGAAGGGACGCGGTTGGAACCCGTTGAGCAGCGGCTCCTTCAGACCGCGGCTGCGGAGCAACCGGCCGGCTGCGGCGGCGTTCAGCGCCAAGTCACCGGCGAGTTGCAGGTGCGGCTCGGGGCCGTTGGTGACGGTGCCGGTGCCGGTCAGGTAGCCTAGCGCGTTGGTGAGCATGAGTTGTTCGATCGCGATTGGCATGCGCGCCGGCGGCAGACTGGCCGACAGGCGCATGGCCGGTGCCGGCTCATCCCAGTGGAATCCGGCGGGTGTCGTGAAGGAAAGCGAGTCGCCGCGGGCCGAGAGATGCAGGCGGCTGCCGGCGGCATCCGATCCGGCCTGTGCATGGATGACCACGTTGCCCGCAGCCTGTAGCGCCTGCCGTTCGCCGACCGCTTTGCGCCAGCCGGCCAGCGGCGCGAGTTCCAGGGTGGCCTTCAAGTCGCCCTCGACCGTCGTCGGATTGATGGCGGCGCGCGGGATCTCCAGCGTGCCGACCGAGGCCCGTCCGTTGAGGTTAGCGAGACGCAGGATCCGGTCTGCTACGCGCCATTCGGCGGCACCCTCCAGCCGGGCATCGGGCTCGCGGATTGCCCAGGCGGGACTCTCCAGCCGCAACTGCTGGACGGCGCCATTGTACGTGACCTTAACTGTTCCGGCGGCGGCCTCGCAGGCCAGGCCCAGGACGGCACGCCCGTTCAAGTCGGCCTTGGGCGGAAGCGAAAAGACCGGACGAAGGAAAGTCATGGTGCGCGCCAGATCCGCATCCGCCTGCAGCCGCCCGCGCTCCACGCGCCATGCCCAGCGGTTTGTTGTCGGCGGCAGGACGCAGCGGTCGCAGCTTCCGGTGAGGGTGCCCGGGGTTCCGGCAAAGTTGATGGCGACCTGCCCGAACTCCCGCGGCCACCCTGATACCGCCAGACGTGGAAGGCTGGCGGCGGCGGTCAGCGTGCCGGCTTCGATCACCCAGGGACGCGCTGCGCCGCCATCCACCGCGACATCCGCGAAGGTCAGGCGACCACTCGTACGCACCTCCTCGCCGACGCGCCCGCTCTCCGCCTGGAGATCAATGCGCCCCACCATGCGCGGCAGTTGCGGCAGCAGGCCGCGCAGATCACGCGCCAGACGGGAGAGATCGAGGCTGCCGGTCACCACGGCCTGGGTGACCGAGCCGGCACCCGCGAGGCGCGCAAAGGCGGAATCGAGTCTGAGCTGCGCTACCTGCCAGTCGTGCGGCGCCGGACGGCGAACGAGCAGCTCAAGGGAGGGTGGGGGATGGAAGCGGCTCGATTCCGTGCCCGTCTTGACCACGAGATTGGTCGCCAGCGCCGTAGCGCGGGCCCAGAAGCCGTTGAGGTCGTTTCCCATCTGCAGGTCCGCGAGCAGACGTCCATCTGCGATGGCGACTCCGGGCGCGAGGCCCAGCAGGGCGCCCCAGTCGCGCAGCAACGGGGCAAGCTCGGCACGCAGTTCGAGATGCGCCTCGTCGTCCGGATGCCCCGCCCAGGGCGCCTGCCGCGCCAGGTCGGCTCGGCCATTGGCCGTGGCCCACGGTGAGACCAACGCGGCCTCGCTCAGCCTGATGCGTTCGGGCGACCATGAGGCCTGGGCGGCGAAACGAATGGCGGCAGGCGGCATGGAGGGACGCTCCTCATGCGGCAGTGTGGCCTGGAAACCCGTTACCTCGGTCGTAGTCTCGGCCGTGAAACGGCCCTCGCCAGCCGCCGTCAGCCGCAGCATCGCCTCCAGATCACCCGCCTGCGGCGTGACACCGCCGAGCGCGGGCAGGAGCCAGGGCGCGAAGTGGGTCAACCGATGTTTTGCGAGGCATATCTCCACCTGTCCGACGGCCTCCTCCGGAGCGAGGATCAGGCGTTCGAGTGTCTGGACGCTGCCAGTGACCGTGACGGCCCCGCCATCCGGCTCCCATGTCCACGAAACCGCGGCCGCACAAGGTTGGCGCAGCGAGGGCAGGGCAAGCCGCGTTTGAAGCTGGCTGATGCGCCACGGCTCGCCGCGGGAAGTCTCGACTGTCGCGGTACCATCGATCACGCGGAGTTCAACGGCCACGTCATAGATGGGGAGGCGGCGTGACGACGGCATCTCGCCGGCAGGCCCGGTCTCCGCAGGCCGCCGCGAACGGCCACCGGCCGCGGCTGGCGCACCCGCAGCCCCTGTCACGGCGGCGGAACGCCGCAGGGTGAGCGCGGGACGCGTGAGCGTGAGGGTGCCGAGGTCGACGCGTCCCATGGGGATCAGGCGCAGCAGGCCGGCATCGAGCCGGACGTGCTCGATGGCGGCCGCTCCGTCGGGATGGTCGAGCGTCACCCCGTCGAAGGTCTGGCTGCCCCGCCAGCGCAGCCGCCAGTTGTCGGCATGGATCTGCAGGGGTTGCGAGCGGCGGTTGATCACCGCCAGCAGGCGTTCGCGCGGACCGTCGAGCGAGG
>CAZYRQ010000147.1:1347-5279 GCA_964649455.1 uncultured Lentisphaerales bacterium | reverse complement strand
CCGTCGTGGATCACGACATCCTCGGCGCACATGGCGTTGAAGATGACAGCGCCGGAGATAGTTTCTTCCATGACGGGTGTGTGCATGATGCTCCTGTGTTGTGGACGACGGAATCAGTTGGAGCATCGCGGCCAACGCCAATCGGCGACCGACGCAATCAGTATCCCTACGCCAGCATGACCTGGTTCAGGTTCGATGGGTATGATCTCAGCCTGCCCCGGTGGCAGACACCCCAACTGAAAACGGGTTGCATAGTACTCTTTCCGCGTCCCCCCGGCAACCCCTCGCCGCCTTGGAGCATGGGCGAGGGAACGAACCGCCGAGGACGGCGGACTCCACGTTCCGACTCGCCGTTCGCTCTGCATGCACATTGGAGCCTGCGGACAAGGTGCGACAGGCCTTCTTGCCTGTCCCCGCAGTGGAAGCGTGTGGGGGTGTGGGGGGCGGCGCACGGAACCGCACGCAATCATCGTGGATACCCTCTGCGGCTCTGCGGCTCTGCGTTACATTCTTTCGAGAACGAGGACGAGGACGAACCCATATCCCTCCCGCGCATCATGTGCCCCCGTGCGCCCCCTATGGTCAACCGACTACCTCACCCCGCACCCTGAACCCTGTCCCCCGCCGCGCGCGCCGCAGGCGAGGCGCCGTTACGCCAGCGCGGCGAGGCGGCAGGCGGCATGGAACTGGTCGAGCGGGGTGCGGAGCAGGGCGACGCCCTCGCGGCGCGCCGCCGCGAGCATGTCGTCGGGAATCCCGCGCCCGTGGCAGACCAGCACGGCGCGGATGTCGGCCAGGGTGCAGACGGCGATCGTGTTGACGTGGTTCTGCACCGTGATCAGCACCGACTCGGGCGGCGCGTGCCCCATGACATCGCTCAGCAGATCCGAGGCGTAGGCGGCGTGTACCGCCACCTCCCCGCCGGGGGTGGCGACGACCTCGCCCTGGCAGGCATCGGCCAGTTCCCGGAGCGTCATGGCGCCGGCGCCTCCCCGTCCCGTGTGGCCGGCTGCAGGGCGAAGCCGGCGCGGACCGTGGTGCCCTTGCCGGGCGTCGAGCGGATCTCGAAGGTGTCGGAGACACGCTTCGTGTTCGGCAGCCCCATGCCGGCGCCGAAGCCCAGCGAGCGGATCCAGTCGTTGGCCGTCGAGGTGCCGTCGCGGCAGGCCCACTCGACGTCGGCCATGCCGGGGCCGTTGTCCTTGGCGACCACCTCCGCGCGGCCGTTCGAGACGAGGAAGGTCAGCGTGCCGCCGGCGGAGTGAACGCACATGTTGAGTTCCAGCTCGTAGGCCGCCACGGCGACGCGGCGCGTGACGCGCGGGTCGACGTGGCGGTCGCGCAGCAAAATCTTGATCTCGTTGGCGGCCTTGCCGGCGTTCTCGAAGTCGAGCTTGACGACGGGGTATTCGCAGAGCATGTAGAGCCGGTCGCCCTCGCCCAGGCCGACATTGACCCCCTTATGGGCGCTCTCGAGGCGCTCGACCTCGCGGGTCAGCTCGCGCAGCAGCACGCGGTTGATGTCGCGCTGGCTGACGATGCCGACGAGCGTGCGGCCGCGGTTGAGCACGGGGAAGCGGCCGTACTTGTAGCGGCCGAAATAGCGCAGCGCGAACGAGACGGGCATGTCGTCCTCGAGCACGATCAGGTGGGTCGTCATGTGGCGTCCGCAGGGCTCGAGGATATAGCCGCCCTCGAGCGCCCGGATGATGTCGTCGATGCTGACGAGCCCGTAGAGGCGCCCCGACTCGCGGATCGGAACGCCGCTGATGTTGTTCGCGCGCATCAGTTCCTGGGCGCGCTTGAGCGGCGCCTGGCGGTCGAGGGTGAGGAGGTCGGTGCACATCACATCGCGCACCTTGAGACGGTGGATCATCTCCAGGAGGACGAGCGGCGACGACTCGCCGCCGGGCACCGGCTCGACCGCGAGGCCAGCTGCGGCGAGGCCCGTGTCGCCCGGCGCGGTCGCCGGCGCGTGTCCCGGTTGATCAGGCGGCGCCGCCACGCTGCTCCTCCGCGCGCGCGGCATGCACCCGCACGCAGCACTCGTACTTGGCCAGCGGCACGGTGACCAGCGGGATGCCCAGCGAGCGGGCGACGCCGGCCATGGTCGAGGGCAGCGGCTTGCCGTTGGCGACGACGACGCCCATGGCGCCGACGATCTGCGCCGTGCGCAGCACCTGGTCGCTGGCGAGCGAGGTGATCAGCAGCATGTCGTCGGCATCGACGAGCAGGACGTCGCTCATCAGATCCGAGGCGACGACATGGAGGACGGGGCGTCCCGGCCCCTCGCCGGCATAGCACACCGTGCCGTCCAGGATTCGCGCAACATCATTGATCTTCATCGGGCAACTCCGTGCGGACGGGGTCCGCCGCGGCATCCCGTCGGGATGCCATCTTGACCAGGCAGAACAGCTTCTCGATCTCCATCCGGATGTCGAGCGTCTGCACCAGGCACTGCGCGTCGCTGCGCAGGTGCGCGGTGGTGAAATTGAGGACGCCGCGGATCCGCGAGCCGCGGATCAGTTCCATGACCGTGGCGGCGGCCTCCTCGGGCACGCAGAGCACGGCGACGTCGATCGCCTCGCGGGCGACGAACCCGGCCAGTTCATGCACGTCGAGCACGGGCACGGGCGCCGCGGCGTTGAGCTTCTGCGGATCGATGTCGAAGCCCGCCACGGCGCTGATGCCATGGCGCCGCCCGCCGTACGTGCGCAGCAGCGCCGAGCCGATATGCCCGCAGCCGACGACCACGATCTGCAGGAGCCCGCTCACGCCGAGCACATCGGTCAGCCGCTCGATGAGCACCTCGATCGTGTAGCCGCCGCGGCGGACGCCATGGATGCCGTGCTGGCCGAGATCCTTGCGCACCAGCGATCCCGACACGCCCAGCGCGTCGGCCAGATTGTCCGAGAAAACCCTGACAAACCCGAGCGCCTTGAGCCGCAGCAGGACCGACCGGTAGCGCGACAAGCGCTCGATGACATCCTTTGACATTGCCGGTTGCATGGGACACAGCATAACGCACATTGTCGCAACTTGTCACGTATATTCCGAAAACATGACACGCTGCGTGCCTCTAACGTCCCGACGTTGCCTTTAACTTTTATTTCATAGCATAAAATAGCGTCACTTTGCGCTTGGCAAGAGGAGTCGCTTATGGCAAACTGCGAGAATTCATTTCTGGAAAGGCCCGGCCGCCAGTCGCGGAAGGGCACACCGTGGGAGAAAAGCGTGAGCACCAATGCAGCCCCAGTGAAAGACGCCGACGGCAAGGCCACCTTGACGCCGGAACTGAAGCAGTTCATTGCCGAGTGGAAACCGCGTCCCGGCAATCTCGTCATGGTTCTCCACCGGATCCAGGAGACCTACGGCTACGTGCCGCGCCAGATCGCCTTCGAAGTGGCCGACCTGCTCGAGATTCCGCTGGCCAAGATCTACGGCGTGATCACCTTCTACAATTTCTTCAAGCTGAAGAAGCCCGGCCGCAACATCATCCAGGTCTGTCTCGGCACGGCCTGCTACCTGCGCGGCGGCGACGACCTGCTGCAGGAGATCGAGGAGACGCTGGGCACCGGGGTCAACACGACCACGGCGGACGGCGAGTTCTCGCTGGAGGCCGTGCGCTGCCTCGGCTGCTGCGGGCTGGCGCCGGTGATGGTGATCAACGGCAACATTTACGGCAAGGTGGAGCTCTCCGCCCTCCCCGGTATCCTCAACAAGTACCGCAAGGCCTCCTGAGGCGGGCGCCATGCACGCGACACTCTGCGATTATCTCGCGGACATCGCGCAGAACGCCATCGAGGCCGGGGCGTCCGTGATCGGCATGGACGTAACCGAGAACGACGGACAAGTGATGGTCAAGGTGACAGACAATGGCAAGGGCATGGATGCGGCCACGCAGGCGCGCCTCTGGGATCCCTTCTACAGCG
>CAZYRQ010000147.1:0-1247 GCA_964649455.1 uncultured Lentisphaerales bacterium | reverse complement strand
GGCAAGGGCATGGATGCGGCCACGCAGGCGCGCCTCTGGGATCCCTTCTACAGCGAGGCGGGCAAGCACGCGCATCGGCGCGTGGGCCTCGGCCTGCCGCTGCTGCGCCAAGCAGTCGAAGCCACAGGGGGCGGGCTCACGCTCGACTCCGTCCCCGGCGCCGGCACGACCGTCCGCTTCACCCTGCCCGCGAACCACCTCGACACGCCGCCGCTCGGCGACCTGCCCGGCACCCTGCTGGGCCTGATGGCGCACGACGGCGCCTACGATCTGCGGGTGCGGCGCGCGCGCGGCGCGCGGGGCTACGCGGCCAGCCGTGCCGAACTCATGGAGGCGCTCGGCGAACTCCGCACGGCCGGCAGCCTGGCGCTGGCGCGCGACTACCTGCGCGGCCTGGAAACGGATTTGACGAACACGAACAACGAGGAGCCGCGGAACACCTGTCCCGGCGGCTCCGGCGAGGAACAACGATGAGCAAACTGACACTCGACGATCTCCGCAAGCTGCGCGCGTCGCAGCAGCAGAACCTGGCGCTCCGCGAGAGCGAGGGCAAGGACATGCAGATCATCATCGGCATGGGCACGTGCGGCATCGCCGCCGGCGCCAAGGAGACCTTCGGCGCGATCATCGACGCCGTCGCGGCCAAGGGGCTCGCGAACGTCATGGTCCGCCAGACCGGCTGCATGGGGCTCTGCCACTCCGAGCCCACGGTCGAGGTGATCGTGCCCGGCATGCCCGCCATCATCTACGGCAACGTCGATCCCGCCGTCGGCCGGCAGATCGTCGAGCGCCACGTGCTGAACCACCAGCTGCTCGACGGGCACATCTGCGACCGTCCCGCGATCGACATCATCCGCAAGTAAGGAAGTGCATCATGGCGTACAAGTACTACGTGCTCATCTGCGGCGGCACCGCCTGCGACTCGAACGACGGCCTCCGCCTGACCGAGGCGCTGAAGAAGGAGATCGAGCTCGCCGGACTCGCCGGCGAGGCGCAGATCGTGCGCACGGGCTGCCTCGGCTTCTGCGAGAAGGGGCCGATCGTCAAGATCCTGCCCGAGGGATCCTTCTACGTCTGCGTAAAGCCCGAGGACGCCCGCGAACTCGTGCAGGAGCACCTGGTCAAGGGACGCGCCGTCGCGCGCCTGCTCTATGACCGGCGCCAGAGCCAGTCGCGCGTGGCGATCGAGGGCATCGACTTCTACCAGAAGCAGTTCCGCATCGTCCTGCGCAACTGCGGCGTGATCG
>CAZYRQ010000146.1:0-5284 GCA_964649455.1 uncultured Lentisphaerales bacterium | reverse complement strand
TGCAGAACCACGGGGTCTTCGTCGCCGGGGACACGGCCGACGAGATCCGCGCGACTTACGCGCGCTTGATGAGCCGCCTGGAGCAGGCCTACCGGACGGCGGGCGTGGATCCCGTTGCGTCCCCGCCGGCAGCGGCGCCGCCAGCCGCCTTCCGCGAGGCCGCGCTGCCGGTGCTGCAGGCCGCACTGGGATCGGAGGCCGCGGTGGTGCTCGCACAGGCGCCGGTCTCCTGCGCGTCGGGTCCGGTCTCGCCGGACCATCTCGTCTACGCTAAATCCTTCGTCTACGAGGGTGTCATCACGGCGGAGGCGCTCCACGCCTTCGCCACGCGTCGCGGCTACCCGCCGCGGGTTTTCGCCCTGCCGGAGGGTTTGCTGGCCTGCGGCCCGACGACCCCCGTGGCTGAACGGGCCGCCGAGTTCGCCGCCGACGCCGCGCGCATCCGCCAGCTCGCCCGCGCCTTTGGCGGCGTGCAGTACCTGAGCGATGCGGCCCGTCTCTTCCTGGAAAACTGGGAGGTCGAGTCCTACCGCGCGCGCGTTTCAAGTTAGCGGTTGGCAGTTGCAGTTGGCAGTTCTCTTTGCGGCTCTGCGTCTCTGCGTTACATTCTCCAAATGTATGCCGTTTAGCGTTCAGGGCGGGGCTGTGCGGGTATGACCGCGTCCGGCGCCGTGTTGCGGATGAGGATAATCTCGTAGCCGGCGAAATTCGTCAGCGACTGCACATCGACGCCCTGTAGAAATTCGCGGCATCCGCCGCCGACCAGCACGCCGGCAACCGGTCGACCGGGGGGCAGGGGCGTTTTCGAAAAGGGACGCAGTTGGCGGCTGTCGCGGCGGGTGTAGAACATCAGCGCGTTGAGGGGAAAATGCCGGAAATTGGCCACGAATGGCCCAGGCACCGTCCCGAAGGGCGGCAGGTGGTGCGCCAGTTGGCGCATCGTCTCCGAACTCCGGAAGCCGAACTGGTTGACTATCGGATTGGCGAGGGAGAGCCCCCCGGCCAGAGCGAGGGATAGACACAGGATCGTGAAGCCGCCGGCGGCGAGCCGGAGCCGCGGATTGCGCGGCAGGGTCAGAGCGATTCCCGCGACGGCCGCAGTGCATACCAGACCCGGAAGCGCCGGCGGGCCGGCATAAACGCCCGGCAGACGTGTGCCGGCAGCCAGCAGTAGGCAAGCCGTCACGCGCAGGATCGGCGGCGTGGCCGGCCGAAGCGTGTGGCGAACGACCGCGGCGGCGAAAACCGCGAGGGGCACCACCGCCGGCAGCATGTACCAGGACATCTGCTGGCGCACAAGCGAGACGAGGATCAGGGGCACGAGTCCGGCGAGGGTCAGGAGAATTGACGCATGCGTGGCGGACGTCCCGGGAGCCCCACGCGTGGATTCGGCGTCCGTCGGCGCGGCGCGTGCCGTCCGCCGACGCCACCAGGCTTCGCCCACCACCAGTAGCGGCGCGGCAAACAGGAGGGGCGCCACTCCGCCCCACGAGGCCCAGAGGCACCGGAGGGATTTGAGAAAGAGCGCCGTGTCGCGCCAGGAGTGCCGGAAACGGTAGTCCTTGATGTCGGCATAGTGCGGCTTGAGGAAGAGATCCCGGTGCATGATGAACTGGCTGCCGAACCAGATGCCGGGCAACAGCACCGCCAGCAGCAGGCCGCCATAGAACGCGGGGCGGCGCAGGAGGTGCCGCCGGAAGCCCACCACGTAGAGCAGCGAGGCGCCGAGGATCGGCGTGGCCGCCTCGCCCTTGGCCAGCATGGCCAGTCCGCAGCAGGCACCCCACCCCGGCAGCGCGAGCGGCTGCTCGTCCGCCTGCAGCAGCAGGCAGACCGCTCCCAGGGAGAATGCGATCATGGTCGTGTCCATCATGCCCACGCAGGCCTGCGCGGCGAGAGTCGGGTGCAGGGCGGTCAAGCAAGCGGCGGCCAGGCCAACTGCGGGGTCGAAGAGTCGCCGGCCCAGCGCATAGGCCAGGACGATGATCAGCAGATAGGCGGCCATCGACGGCAACCGAAGGGCACGGGTTCCGACGCCGAAGAGGCGGTAGCCGACCGCGACCAGTCCGTAGTAAAGCGGCGGCTTGTGGAGATCCGGCGCCCCGTTCCAGTAGGGCGTCCACCAGCGTCCCTGCTCCATGAGGCCGAGCGCGCGCAGGGCGGTGAGGGCTTCGTCGCCGGCGGCGAGGCCACGGGGAGCGAGCGCCCGGCCGCGCAGGCCGGCGGCCGCCAGGATCAGGGCAAGCAGGATGAGGGCAATACGCTTCTGCATGGGCGCCTAGAACTCCCAGGGGTTCCTGCGGCGCACGAAGTCGGCCCGCACCAACCACAGTTCGGCCCGTTGACCGACCACCGCGGCCTGCACACGGGTGGGGGCGGCAAGCGAGAAAGAGAGCCGCTGCGTGCGCAGGATCCGCGGGCCGCCGCCGACCGGCTCGATTGCCGCCTCCGCCAGTGTTTCCTCGGAACATTCCAGGCGGGCTTGCAGCGTTCCCCAGCCGTCCGCCGCGTCCCCCTCGGGCGCGCGTGCCGAGAAGAGAAACACGGCATCGTAATCGCCCGCGTCCAGCGACACGCCACAGGCGGCGGTCATGACCCGTGAGGTGCGGGTACCGGTGCCCGGCCAATGCAGCGTCGTCAGCCGGATGTCGGCCAGCCGACTACCCGACTGGGCGAAGGGCGCGCCGGAGGTGCGACGCCGCTCTGCATCAAGCACCACGTGGTTGGCCACGGAATCGGCCCCGCGCTTCAGGATGATGTGCGTGCCGTCGAAATAGACCAGACCGAAGCGCCCTTCCTCCAGCCAGGCCCGGAAGCCCAGGCGCTGATTATCCAGATACTTGAGCTCCGTGAAGACTAGATCGGGCAGGTGCCGTCCGGGATCATAATGGTGCCAGTCGATAACCTGCTCCCGGTTGGCGCAGTAGCCGGCCAGCCCGTCGGCGCAGAGCAGCAGACCGTCGCGGGGGATGCGGCGTGCGGCCTGCAGGGTGCAGAGGCCGGCGCCATGAATCGATTGGTAGCATGGCAAGCGGCGCCGGCCCAGTGGTAGGAATCCGTGCAGGCGGTACGAAACAAGAGTGACCAGCAGCAACAGAATCGCGGTCGTCAACGGAAGGCGCAAAGCGATCCGGAACTCCGGCGGCCGGGTCTCCCGACCTCGCGCGACGGACTCGACCAGGGCCACCGTGAGACAAGTCATGACCGGTGTCGCGTAGTGGAGCGTGAGCGCATACTGCCTGGCGGTGCCGCCACCCATCGCCTGCATCAGGGCCGCCGAGGGCAGGGCCAGGATCGGCAGCCAGCGCTTGCGCCCCAGAAACGGCAGGGTCGGCAGCACCACCCAGAAGAGAGACGTCAGGCGGATGCGAAGTGTGGCGGTGTTGAAAAAGTGGGCCAGCGGATGATCGCCTAGGTCGGCATGGCGCCGTCCCAGCAGGCTCAGGCCAGTCAGCAGGGGGTAGAGCGTGGTCATGGCCAGGAGCATGTAGGCGAGGGAGAGAGCGGCATAGACGTAGCCGGCCCGCCAGCGGTCGCGGATCGCGAAGTAGAGTAGCAGCGGGAGCATGACCACGGCGGCATCCTCGCGCAGGCCCAGGATCAGCAGCCACGGCAGCCAGACCAGGCGGCGGCTGAACACGAGGCAGTGGTAGAGCCATGGCACAAGCAGCAACAGCAGGCTGACCCCGTGAAACTCGCTGAGGAGCGTCTGTTGGGTGAAATGGTAGCCGGTGTAGAAGACGGCGATCGCCAGGATCAGCTCCGCAGGGATCCGGAGACGCCAGGCCGTCCGCATGAGCAGCGCTGTGCCGCCCGCCAGGAAGCCCCATTGCAGGCTCCAGAGCAGGAACGGATGATCCCACAACCGGAACATGGGACCCAGCAGGGCCAGGGTGAACGAGAGGTGCGTGGCCAGGTAGGTGCGGTTCACCAGGCACACGAACGGGCGCCCGTGCCCGCTGTTCCAGATCATGTTCGTGTAGACGCCGTAGTCGAACAGCGTGAACTTGTTCCACGTGAAGGCGCTGAAACCGGCATGGGCCAGCCACCCCAGCATCCAAGCCAACAGGAACCCGCCGACCCACGCGACTGTGATCCGGAGCGGAATGCGCTCTTTCACAAGGCGTTTGCAGGCCAGCGGGCAGCGTGTCGGCATGTCCATAGTTATACTGAAGTTATACTGATAGTTTGTCAGAAAGCCGTGATACAGGCAAACAAAAAATGCCGCCCAACAATGCCCAAAAAAGCATTCGCGGTTCCAACGCTCTTCATCTGCGATCAATCCCCTCCCGTCCGATCTTCCATGCGCTTCCCGCGCTCACCCCTGTGGCCAGCCGATTACTGACCGCAGTTACGGCTGACCGCGCGTAATGGGTCAGTCTCCGGGGTGTGAGGATTAGCGCATGGCGTGTGGGCGAAAAGGCAAATCGGCTGGCATCAGGCGGGAGACGGGGCTGAAGCCCCTGAACGACTTCCGCCTGAAGGCGGGACTCCGACGCGGGGGTTCACCGACACAGACCTCGCCGTCGGAGTACCGGCTTCAGCCGGAAGCCTGCGAGGGCCTTCAGGCCCGGGTGCACGGAACCAGGGCTTTGTGCCGCGTGACACGCCTGCCTGCAACTGCTCGTCCTGAACCCCGCCAGGGGTGAAAGGCCGCCCGCCTCACCATGCGCCTCGCTCACACCCCTGAGACTAACCCATTACGACCGCAGTTACGACCGGGTTACGACCGCAGTTGCGGCTCGCCAGAACACGGGTACACGGATTATACTCATGTGGTTTTTAATGATCAGGCTACCGGCCTGCCGGAGATGAAGCAGACACGATGAACCTACTCAAGGCCCTTTTCGGCACCAAGACCGAACGCGAACTCAAGCGGCTGCTGCCGCTCGTCGCACGCATCAACGAGATCGAGGCGGGCTACCAGTCGCTGAGCGACGAGGCGCTCAGGGCCAAGACCGAGGAGTTCCGCGGGCGGCTGGCCGCCGGCGCGACGCTCGACGACCTCCTGTGCGAGGCCTTCGCCGCGGTCAAGAATGCCTGCCGCCGGCTCTGCGGCACGACGCGCGAGGTCTGCGGGCACGCACTGACCTGGGAAATGGTTCCGTTCGACGTCCAGCTCCTCGGCGGCATCGTCCTCCACCAGGGCAAGATCGCCGAGATGCAGACCGGCGAGGGCAAGACGCTGGTGGCCACCCTGCCGCTCTACCTGAACGCCCTGCCGGGAGCGAACGTCCACCTCGTCACGGTCAACGACTACCTCGCCCGCCGCGACAGCCAGTGG
>CAZYRQ010000145.1:0-5306 GCA_964649455.1 uncultured Lentisphaerales bacterium | reverse complement strand
CCGTCACATCGCGCCGCGTGCGGGTGGTGACGAGCCGGACCGCGCCGTCCGCCTGACGTTCAAGGTGCATCGACTCGCGCGGCACGGGCAAGCCGCAGGCGACCTCGGGACAGAAGGGCACCCAGTCGACGAAGCGCCCCAACGTACCGCGCAGGAACGGATCGAGCTTGTGCTGTCCGTCGTAGCGCACCTGCTCGCCGAGCAGGCAGGCACTGATGCCCATGCGGATTTTTGTCATGCCAATATCTCCCGGAACGACGGCGACGTCGTCAGCCGCCGCGCCAGAGTGGTCCGGCGCTCGCGCACCTCGTTGTTACGGATCGCAAGGTGGATGGCCTTGGACGAGCCGACGATGCAGACCAGCTTGCGCGCCCGCGTGACCGCCGTGTAGAGCAGGTTGCGCTGCAGCAGCTTGAAGTGCTGCGTCGCCAGGACGATCACCACGGCGGGGTACTCGCTGCCCTGCGACTTGTGGATCGTGCAGGCGTAGGCATGCACGATCTCGTCCAGCTCGTTGCCGTCGTAGGTGACCGGACGCCCGTCGAACAGGATCACCAGCCGCCGTTCCTCTTCGTCGACGGCCTCGACGAAACCGATGTCGCCGTTGAAGACGTCCTTGTCGTAGTTGTTGCGCATCTGCATGACGCGGTCGCCCTTGCGGAAGCGGCTGTTGCCGCGCGTCAGCGCGGGCCCCGCGCCGTTGAGGCTCTGCTGCAGCACCGCGTTGAGGTTATCGGCCCCCAGTTGATTGCGCCGCATCGGGGTCAGCACCTGGATGTCGGCCAGCGGATCGAACTTGAAATGGCGCGGGATGCGGTGCGTTACGAGCTCGCAGACGCGCGCGATGACCTGCTCGGGGTCGCTCGTCTCGATGAGGAAGAAGTCGCTGCCGGGACCGCCGTTCTCGAGCCGCTCGCCGTGGTTGATGTGGTGGGCGTTGCGGACGATCAGCCCGCTGGCGTCCTGGCGGAAGATCGTGTCGAGCCGCCGGCAGGGGATGGCGCCGGAGGCGATGGCGTCGCGCAGCACATTGCCGGGGCCGACGCTGGGGAGCTGGTCGATGTCGCCCACCAGCACCACGCGGGCCGGATCGGGCACCGCCTGCAGGAACTGGTCCATCAGGCGGATGTCGATCATCGAGGTCTCGTCGAGGATCAGGCAGTCGGCCTCCAGCGGGTTGCCGGCGTTGTGCTCGAAGTCGTGGATCGCCGGCAGGTAGCGCAGCAGGCGGTGCAGGGTCTGGGCCTCCTGTCCGGTCGCCTCGGACATGCGCTTGGCGGCGCGGCCGGTCGGCGCCGCCAGGCGCAGCCGGAGCCGGCGCGCGCCGAAGATCTCCGTCAGCGCGCGGATGATCGTCGTCTTGCCGACGCCCGGGCCGCCGGTGATGATGGCGACCTTGTCGTCGAGGGCGGTCCGCAGCGCCTGGCGCTGGGCGTCGGCCAGCGTCAGGCCCATCTTGCGCTCGGCCCAGGCCAGCGCCTTCTCCGCGTCGATCGGGGGGTGGCCGAGGGGCGTCGCCAGCAGGGCCTTGAGCTTGGCCGCCACACGGGTCTCGGCGTCGTGCAGCGCCCGGGGATAGATGCGATCCTCCTCACGGGCCAGCGCGCCGCTCTCCACCTGCGCCTTGAGGGCGTCGGCCAGGATCTCGACCGAGATGCCGAGCATCTCCTGCGCCTGCAGAAGCAGTTCGGCATCGGCGCAGAAGCAGTGGCCCTCGTCGGCCTGCGTCTGGAGCAAGTGGAGCAGGCCGGCGCGGGCGCGCTCGGGCGAGTCGTGCGGGATGCCGATGCGCAGGGCGATCGCGTCGGCGCTCTTGAAGCCGATGCCCCAGACGTCCTCGCAGAGGCGGTAGGGGTTCTGCTTCACCACGCCGATGGCGTCGTTGCCGTACTGGCGGAAGATGCGCGCCGCCTGCCCCGTTCCGACGCCGTGCGACTGGAGGAAGATCATCACGTCGCGGATGCCCCGCTGCTCGATCCACGACTCCTTGATGCGCTGGCGGCGGACGCGCCCGATGCCCTCGACCTCCTCGAGACGGGCCGACTCCTTCTCGATGACCTGCAGCGTGTCGGTGCCGAAATGCGCGACGATGCGCGCGGCATGCACCTTGCCGATGCCGCGGATCAGGCCGCTGGCCAGGAAGCGGCGCAACCCCTCGGCCGAGGTCGGGGCGATGCAGGTGAGCGCGTCGGCCTGGAACTGCCGGCCGAACTGCGGGTGCTGGTTCCAACGGCCGCGGGCGGTCAGTTCCTCGCCGACCCAGATCGCGGCGCTCGTGCCGACGACGGTGACCGGTTCGCCGCGTTCTTCGGCAGGGCGGACCGAGCAGATGGTGAAGCCGGTCTCGTCGTTGCGGAAGACGATCGCTTCGACCGTGCCCGAGACCTCGGCGGCCTCGGCGCCGCCGGATGGCGGCGGCGGTGTGCGGGACGGCTGGAAGTGACGGGCCATGCGCGGGTTCCGCTACGGCGCAACGAGTTCGGCGAGGAAGAGCCCGCTGAAACGCAGGGCCTGCTGGAACTGCGTCAGCGAGAAGGACTCGTTGGGCGCGTGGATGTGGTCTTCGCCGCTGCCGAAGCCGACGAGCAGCGGCGCGGCGCCGGTCTGCTCCCACAGGGCGGCGACGACCGGGATGGAGCCGCCCTCCCAGAGAAAGACGGGCGGCTCGCCGGCCATGCGCTCCAGCACGCCGGCGGCGATCTGCACCAGGGGCGAGTCGAGCGGCAGGCGGATGCCGGAACCGTGGCTCTCGGCGTCGGCGATCTCGATCGCCAGCCCCGGGGGCACCTGCCGCTTGAGATGGGCCGTCAGTGCGCGGAGCACATGCGTCGGCGACTGCCCGGGACAGAGACGCATCGAGAGCTTGGCCGTCGCGGTCGCGGGGATGATGGTCTTGACGCCGGGGCCGGTATGGCCGGAGACGATGCCGTTGACCTCGATCGTCGGGTGGAAACTGCCGCGCACGACGGGATCCAACCCGCGTTCGCCGCCAGCGGGGAGCGTGCCGGTCTCGCGCTGGTAGGCTTCGCGGTCGAACGGCAGGGCCAGGGCCTGGCGGCGCTCCCCGTCCGTGGGCGGCACGAGGCCGTCGAGAAAGCCCGCGACGGCGATGCGGCCGTCGTCGTGGTGCAGCGTGGCCAGCATACGGGCCAGTGCCAGCGCGGGATTGGGGGCCACGCCGCCGTGCGTCCCGGAATGGAGGTCGTGGTTGGAACCCGTGAGACGTACCGTGAGGTGCGCAAGGCCACGGAGGCCGACGGTGATCGCCACGCGGCCGGAACTGTGCAGGCCGGTGTCGCAGACGAGCAGGATGTCGGCGGCCAGCCGCCGCTTCAGCGACGGCAGGTGTTCCCGGAGTGCGTGGCTGCCGCTCTCCTCCTGACTATCGAGGATGATCCGCAGGGTCGGCAGCGCCGCGCCCTTCTCGATCAGCGCGGCCACACCGGTGAGGAAGGCGAAGAGTTGCCCCTTGTTATCCTGCGCGCCGCGTGCATAGACGCGTTCGCCTGACAGGACGGGCTCGAAAGGATTGGTCCGCCACTGATCGAGCGGCTCGACGGGCTGCACGTCGTAGTGGCCGTAGAAGAGCACGGCGGGGGCGTTGGCGCTGCCGGGACGCTCGGCGACCAGCAGGGGCTGGTCGCCGGCGAGCACGATCTCGGCGGTGAATCCCAGGCCGCGCAGGTGCTGGCGCAGCCAGGTCGCGCAGCGCGCGCAGTCGCCCAGCCGGGCGGGGTCGCTGCTGATCGTCGGAAAGCGCAGCAGCTCGAAGTAGTCGGCGAGAATACGGTCGCGGTGCCGGATGAAATAGTCGCTGAGATGCGCGTCGATGGTCATGGCGCCTCGTCGGGTGCGGATGTTGTTTGGGGAGGGGTTTCAGCCGAAGCGGGCTCGGGAAAGGCGAAGTGCAGTTGGTGCGCTTCCCACGAAGGCCGCAGCAGTTGGGTCGGGTCGCGCCCGCCGGCTAGTTCCAGCAGCGCTCGGGCCAGTCGCGTGGGGACCTCCATGAGGCGCCCACCCTGGATGCCGCGTCCTGTTTCGGTGAGAGGCGCGTTGAACGCCGGCAGCAGGGGCTCCAGGATCGACATGTAGCGGGCGGGAACGAGCGGACGCCGCAGCTCGAGCCAGGCGACATGGAGCAGCCAGCCCGGCACCGCATCCGGCGCCGCTTCCGGCGCCGGCACCGCCACGGAGATTCCGGCGGATGCCGGGCACGGCGCCTCGGTCACCGGTTCCAGCACAAAGCCGACGGCACGGATGGCCGCGCGATGGTAGCCGAAGAGCATGTCGCCGGGCTGGGTCAAACGGAGACTCTCGTAAAAGGGGTTGCGCGAGCCGTTGGCGCGGCGCTTCCGGCTCCAGAGATAACCCCCGGCGACCTCGGCGTCGTACGCGGACTTCTGATTGGCCCACCAGTATCTCATGTGCCCACAGTATGCCATATTCCCCGCAGGGAAGCCAAGCCATGCGCCAAGCCATGCGGGTGAATGCGGGTGAATAAATGATCGGCCATCACCGTCTAAATGGGTAGCAACTGGTGAAACGGTTCGCTGCATCGTGAGCCCCGTTGCCGATCACCGGGCTTTCGGCTACAATAATCACGCATGCTTGCTCCGGAAAGGGAACAGAGACATGAAGAAGACAATTTGCATGAACATGGCCTTGACGGCCCTTGTCGCCGGCGGCCTGCTGACGAGCGGCTGCGCCTCCTCGCGGTCGGGAACGAACTTCTCGCGCGACGAGGCCCTGCGTTCGCAGCGAACCTACTACGGCGTCATCGAATCGGTCACGGAAGGCAAGATCGAGGGCACGAAGACCGGCATCGGCACGGTGGCCGGCGGCGTGCTGGGCGGCGTGGCCGGCCACTCGGTCGGCGGCGGCAGCGGCAAGGACATCGCGACCGTCGGCGGCGCGCTGGCCGGCGCGGTCGTGGGCTCGATCGCCGAGGAGGTCACCACGCGCCAGAAGGCCTATTCGCTCACGGTCAAGCTGGACGACGGACGCGTCTTCACCGTCGTGCAGAATGCCGACACGCCGTTTGTTCCCGGACAGCGCGTGAAGGTGCTGGAGACCGAGGCCAACCGCATGCGCGTCCAGGTGCAGTAGGATTGAGCGTGAAGCGTTCAACCCTGCCACTGTCGGCCATCGGCCGGCAGTGGGATCAAGCAGGAGAACCCACTTTGTCGCGAGCTTTGTCGACAAAGTATCCGGTATCGATCATCATGCAGAGCACCGAGTGGTCTTCCCGGCACACCATTAAACGCGGCCTGTCCTGGCTGGCAGTCTTCCTGGTCGCAGGAGCCGGC
>CAZYRQ010000144.1:0-5307 GCA_964649455.1 uncultured Lentisphaerales bacterium | reverse complement strand
ACGGCATGCGGCACCGCGCCGCGCTGGGGCTGAGCGAGGAGACGGACGCCTTCGTCATCATCGTCAGCGAGGAGCGCGGCACGATCTCGCTCGCCTTCCAGGGCCGCCTGCTGCACAACCTGACCGGCCCCCGGCTGGCGCGCTACCTCACGGCCCTCTCCCCGAAGGAGGGCATCCTGGACGCCTGGCGCCGCATCCTCGCCCAGATCGACCCCGACGGCGAGCGCAAGGCCGGCAACGAGACGGCGGAGCGGCGCGAGCCGCCCGAGCCGCCCGAGGAGACGACGCGCGCATGAAGGTCGATTTCCGGCAGCGGCTGCTCCTCTGGGCGGGCGAGAACGGCCTGATGGCCCTGTTCGCCCTCGTGCTGGCCCTCCTCGTCTACCTGACGATCCTCGAGCTCGTCAGCAACACGACCACCCGCAGCGTCCCGGTCGAGGTCGAGCGCGAGCCGGGCGTCGCCCTCATGGCGGTCCGGCCGTCGACCGTCCAGGTGACCTTCCGCGGCGCGCTCAACGAGTTCCAGCATCTCGACCGCGCCGATCTGCGGATGCTGGTCAAGGGACTGCGCACCCGGAGCGACGAGGGCAAGGTGCGCATCACCCTCCGGCGCGGCCACCTGCGCGGCGCCGCCGGGCTGCGCGTGGTCAGCGTCGAGCCACCGGATGTCGAGATCACCTTCGACCACCAGGGCGAGCGCGAGTTCGCCATCGCCCCGCCGCCAATCGAGGGCCGGCCCTACCGCGGCCACGCCGAGATCGACTATGCGCCCAAGACGGCCGTCGTGCGCGGCGCGCGCCTGCAGCTCGACCGGCTCCACGACGCCGGCGTGACCCTCCAGCTCGAGCCGGTCAACGTCGACGGGCGCGTGCAGGGCTTCACCCGCAAGGCGGCCATCCTCCCGCCGGCCGACGCCTGGCAGCCCGAGATCAACCCCGACAGCGTCACCGTCAAGGTCGGCATCGTGCCCGACACCGTCCAGCGCGAGTTCGCGGGCATTCCCGTCCGCCTCGCCTTCCTCGCCGGCCACACCAACCGCCTGCCGCGGGTCGAGCCCCCCGAGGTCGCCGTCCGCCTCACGGGCTGGGCGGAGGCGCTCCAGGGGATCGCCACCAACGCCATCCGCGTCTTCGCCGAGCTCCCCGCCGGCCCCGGCGCCCTGTCCACCAACCCCGTCCCCCTTCGCGTGCTGCTGCCGCCGGGCGCGGTGGCCGACGAGGTGGCCACCGTGCCGGAAGCGGTCCGGCTGGAGTTCCCCCCGGAAAACCGCTAGAATCCCGTCCGTCATGGCTGAAGAGAAGACACGTCGCTCCAAGGGCCGCGCCGAACCCGAGACCCCGTACCGCTGGCTCGGGTACATCCTCGTCGTGCTCTCAATCTTCCCCTTCCTGAGCCTGGTCAGCTACGACAGCGGCGACGTGCCCTGGATCAAGTCGCCGCCCAACGACCCGCCGAACAACCTCATCGGCGTCGCCGGCGCCGTCGGCACGGCGTTCGGCTACCGGATCCTGGGCCTCGGCGTCTGGATGCTGCCCTTATGGGTGCTGGCCTTCAGCCTGCGCCTCGCGGCGGGCAGCAACACCCGCTTCTGGCGCCGCTTCGGCTGGTGCGCCCTCTTCCAGACCGGCCTCTGCGCCTGGCTGCAGCTCGGCACGAACCTCTTCGCGGGCGTCATGCACCGCCTCAACACGGCGCCGGACCCCGGCGGCCTCGTCGGCTGGCTGGTGATGACCCAGGGCCTCGAGCGCCTGGTCAGCCCCGTCGGCGGCACGCTCATCGTGACGACGGTCATGATCGTCTCCCTCACCATGGCCATCGGCCCCCGCCGGCTCGGCGACGGCTACCGCGACCTGCTCGGCCGCTGGCGCCAGTGGCGCCTGGACCGCGCCGACATGACCGCGCGCCTGGCGATGGAGGAGAAGCGCCTCGCGCGGCAGCTCGAGCAGGAGCGCCGGACGGCCGAGCGCGAGGCGCGGCAGCGAGCGCACGAGGAGGCCCGCGCCGCGCGGACGGCCGAGAAGGAGGCCCGGCGCGCGGAGCGCGAGGCGCGCGAGCAGGAGCGGGCGCGGGAGGAGGAGGAGCGCCGGCGCGCCTACGAGGAGCGCAAGGAGCAGCTCCGGCGCGAACGCGAGCGCGAGGCCGCCCAGACCGAGGCCCAGCGCGCGGCCGCGGCCGCGGCGCGCGCCGCCGCCGCCGAACCCCCCGCTCCCGCCGGGGCTGCCGAGGCTGCCGATACTGCCGGGGAGGCCACTCCCACACCCCCACACTCCCACACCCCCACACTCCCGGCGGCGGCGGAGCCGCCGCCGGAGCCCCCCTACGAGCTCCCCGCCGTCGACCTGCTGGCCCCCCTGCCCGAGGGCGAGGCCGTCCACGGCGATGTCGACCAGAAGGCCGGGATCCTCGTCAAGACCCTCGCCGAGTTCAACATCCCCGTCGAGGTCACGCACATCGAGAAGGGCCCCGTCGTCACCAGCTTCGAGCTGCTCCCCGCGCCCGGCATCCGCGTCGAGCGCATCGCCACCATGGCCCGCAACCTCGAGATGGCCCTCAAGGCCACGAGCATCCGCGTCGAGGCCCCCATCCCCGGCAAGGGCGTCGTCGGCGTCGAGATGCCCAACGAGCAGGCCTGCCCGGTCACCGTGCGCGAGATCCTCGAGGGCGAGCACTGGGCCAAGTGCGCCCGCGAGATGGAGATCCCCCTGCTGCTCGGCAAGAACGTCAGCGGACGCGACCTGGTCATCGACCTCGCCTCGGTGCCCCACCTGCTGGTGGCCGGCGCCACCGGCTCGGGCAAGAGCGTCTGCATCAACGCCATCCTCACCGGCCTGCTGATGTCGCGCACGCCCGAGCAGCTCCGGCTCATGCTCGTCGACCCCAAGATCGTCGAGTTCGCCCTCTACAACGAGCTGCCGCACCTCGTGGTGCCCGTGATCACCGACCCCAAGAAGGTCGCCCTCGGCCTGCGCTGGGCGATCCACGAGATGGAGAAGCGCTACAAGCTCCTCAGCGCCGCCGGCGTCCGCAACATCGCCGCCTACAACCGCCGCGAGTCCGTCGTGCAGCCCGAGCTCTTCGACGGAACCGACACGCCGCTCCCCGCCGCCAAAACCCCCGCGCTCCCCGCCCGCCTGCCCTACATCCTGATCGTCATCGACGAGCTCGCCGACCTCATGCTGCAGGCCGGCCCCGAGATCGAGAACGGCATCGCCCGCCTCGCCCAGCTCTCGCGCGCCGTCGGCATCCACCTGATCATCGCCACCCAGCGCCCCTCGGTCAACGTGATCACCGGCACGATCAAGGCCAACTTCCCCGGCCGCATCGCCTTCCAGGTCGCCCAGCGCGTCGACAGCCGCACGATCCTCGACAGCATGGGGGCCGAGGCCCTCATCGGGCGCGGCGACATGCTCTTCCTCAACCCCCGCACCAGCAAGCTCGTCCGCGGCCAGGGCGCCTTCATCGGCGACGAGGACGCCCGGCACGTGGTCGATTTCATCCGCAGCCAGAGCAAGCCCGTCTACATCCAGGAGGTCCAGGAGCGCCTGGCCGCCGGCGGCGGAGACGACGGCGACGAGGAGGCGGAGGAGGGGGCGGGCGGCGGCGGCGCGGCGGGCGACGCGGCGGGCGACGACGCCGGCGACGAGCTCTACGAGCCGGCGCTCGACATCGTGCGCCGCACCCGGCGCGCCTCGACCTCCTCGCTGCAGCGCGCCCTGCGCATCGGCTACACCCGCGCCGCGCGACTCATGGACATCATGGAGGCCCGCGGCATCGTCGGGCCCCCGCGCGGCTCCGACCCGCGCGAGATCCTCATCGATTTCGACGGCGAGATCCCCGGCAACGACGCGTCCGGCGGCGCGAGCCCGGACGGCCCCGCGCCGGCCGGGGAGGGCGACGAGGCGCCCGTGCCGTGATATCCGGCATCCGAACGAAGGTGGTGTGACATGGCACTCGGCAGGATTCTACGCGAAAACCGCGAACAGCAGGGCTACTCCCCCGCGCAGGTGGCCGAGGCCACCCACATGATGGTCCAGATCGTGGAGGAGCTCGAGCGCGAGGACTTCCAGCGCATCGCCGCGCCGATCTACGGCCGCGGCTTCGTCAAGCTCTACGCCGAGTTCCTCGGCATCGACCCCGCCCCCCTCGTCAAGGAGTTCAGCGAGATCTTCTCCGGCTCCCGCCGCCCCGTGATCGCCACGCGCCCCGTGAACCCCGCACCTTCGTCGGATACGAGAGGCGAGGGGGCAGGCGTCAGGGTTCAGGGAGAAGATCTCTCCTCCCGCGAAGCGGACAATCCTGATAATCCTGTAATCCTGTCAAAAAAAACAGCGGGCTCGTCCTCGTCCTCGACGGTAGGGCGAGCCGTCCCCGGCGAGCCGCACGTTAGCACTTTAGATCTCCCGAACTCCCGAACTTCCCCCGCCGGGATCATCAACCCCAATCAACCCCAATCAACCCCTCCCAACCCCGACATCTCATCCCCCGCATCCGCGGCATCCGTAGCTCCCTCCCCCGCATCCTCCCCATCCGCGCCTCCCGTCGCCCGTCCCCCGTCTCCCTCCCGCGTCTCCGACGAGCTCGACGACCTCTTCGGTCCCCGTCCCGCGCCCGCGCCCGCGCCCGCGCCGGAACGACGCGAAGCGTTGAGCGTTGAGCGTTCAGCGTTGAACGTTGAGCGTTCTCCCCGTCCCCCGTCTCCCACCACCCACCACTCACCACCCACCACTCACCACTCACCACTCACCACTCACCCTCTGCGCCTCTGCGCCGCTGCGTTAAAACAGACCTCCGCGTCTCTGCGCCGCTGGACCTCCGCGTTGAAATCCGCGCTCCCCGCCCGCTGGCGCTCCGGCCCGGTGCTCGCCGGCGCCGCCGCCGGCCTGCTCGTCATTGCCGCCATCGTGATCCTCGCCGCCCGTTCCTCCTCCTCCCCTTCGTCCTCGTCCTCGTCCTCGATTCGACAAAGCTCGCGACAAAGTTTGGAGCCACCAACCACCGACCATCAACCACCACCCCCCCTCACCATCCCCACCATCCTCCCGCCACCCGAGCCCTATATCGACTGACTCCCCTCTGCGTCTCTACGCCTCTGCGTTAGATTCCCCCCTCCCGCCGGAACCCACGGGAAACGCACCACGAAGAGCACGAAGGGAGCGAGGGGGGCAACCCCAGCCGACGACAATCAACCCCAATCAACCCCAGGGGTCGACGGGGTCGATAGGGGTCGACAGGGGTTGAGCGAAGACCACCATCAACCATCAACCATCAACCACCAACCAATCCCCCACCAACCATCAACCACCAACC
>CAZYRQ010000143.1:0-5315 GCA_964649455.1 uncultured Lentisphaerales bacterium | reverse complement strand
GGAAGACCGCCAACGGCGGTTGAACGGTCTCCCGAACCGTGAGCATCTGCGGAGTATCGACGGCGACCTCCAGGCGCGTGGACAGCGCCCCATCGCGAAAGCGCGAAGATTTGATCTTCACCCGGCCCACTCGACCGCCTTCCATAGTGGCAGGAAGTGAGTCGCCAACAAAAACCGCTTCCGGACTTCCCTCAGCCGCATTTTTAAATATCGCCGTACGGGCGGTGGCTTCATCAGCGACCAAGCGCCAACTTCCACTTAGATAAGCGTACGGCAACGGATTCTTGATTCGAAGCAGTTCGGCCCCGTTTTCCGATGGCGGCGCTTGATGGATAACCCCGTCTCCAATTTGCAGCCACGCCACGTGTTCGCATCGGTTCCTCGCCATGTGGCGCGACCATGCTGCAGGAATCAGCGCATAGCCGGCACCGCCAAGTTCCCACACTCGCATCAAGTCGTTATTGGCAAGTGCCAGCATCTCCTGCAGTTGTCCGTCCGGCATTACCTCGACCCGTCGTATTCCCGCATAATGCAAGGAAGCTGAGAACCAATGCTGCACAGTCGAAGGCGTGGCATGATTTGCTAACGCTGGATCATGCGGCATGGTTTCAAAAACCATCTGTTTGACGACATTGTTCCGGTAAATGGGGGCCAAATCCCATCCCGTGATAAACCGCCGGTTGACGAGGAGGGCGTCGAGGGCGAGCCAGGCGACCGCCAGCACAAGGAGCGGCAACACGGAGTGGCGCAGGCGGCCGCGGAGGAAGAAGAGCGCCGCGGCGACGCCGCAGGCGCAGGCGCCGTGCAGGAGGGCGCGGACGAGGTTGCCCTTCAGCAGGGCGGCGGCCGGCGCCAGCCCCATCGGTTCGAGCGCCTGCCGGATGGCGGCGTCCGCGCCGCCGGCCCAAAGGGCGGCCAGCAACGCCAGGCCGGCGCAGACGCCGGCGCCGATCATCCAGCCGCGCCACCGCCGCGCACCCGGCAGCATCAGGCCGGCGAGGCCCGAGGCTGCCAGAATCGCCGTGGCCAGCTCGACCAGACGGATGAACTTCACCGGCGCGCGCAGGAACGACATGTAGGGAAGGCTGTAGAAGAGACGATAGACCGGGGCATGGCGCCCGAAGGCCAGCAGCAGCCCGATTACCCAGACGCAGGCCCAGAAGGGAATATCGGTCAGCCAGGGGGAGACCGGGACTGCCGAGCCTGCCGGGACTGCCGAAACTGCCGAGCCTACCGAACCAGCCGGGACTGCCGAAACTGCCGAGCCTACCGAACCTGCCGGGACTGCCGAGCCTACCGAACCTGCCGGGACTGCCGACTGCTGACTGCCGACTGCCGACTGCTGACTGCCGACTGCCGACTGCCTACGAACCATCCAGCAGCCCACTGCAAAGGCCGCCAGCAGGAGCTGGAGGCCGCCGAGGTAGATGGCGTGCTGGCGGAAATTGGCGAAACCCTGCCGATGCTGCTCCCAGCCGAGCGTGCGACCGAGTTTGCCCCAGTACGGCGCCTGGGGATCGCCGGACTGCGTGCCGAAGAGGCAGGGCGCCACGAACTCGACGATCTCTTCCGGGTGGAGGCTCCAGTTGGTGGCGAAGATCCATTTCGCCTGGGGATCGGTCGGCGGCGCGTCCGATGCTACAGCCTCGGGTTTGGGCGGTGGCGCGACGGATCCGGCAATCTGCTCCTGGCGACTCCTAAGATGCACGGTAAAGATTGTGCGAATCGTCGAGAAAGCCCCCAGCACGAAACAGAGCGCCGCAATGGGAACGCCCACGGCCAACGGGCGCAGGCGCGCGTTCCAGGTCTGCCCCGCCGCGTTGCGGAGCAACAGCCAGAGGCCGTAGGCGGCGGCCAGCAGGAGAAAAACGAAGCCGAAATCGGGCCCGAAGAGGATGACCCAGGCGCCGAAGAGTCCGGTCAGGGCGAAATAGGGCCAGCCGTCGCCCCGCAGGGCGCGCACGAGGAACCCGAACATGAACGTGGCGTAGACCGTCATGTGGAAGAAGCCGACATGCCCGGCCGAGACGAGCGTGAAAGAGTAGCCGGCAAAGGCCAGGATGCCGCCGCCGATCCAGGCGGCCGCGGCGGGCATCCCGCGACCGCGGAGCAGGTAGGCGACGCCGGCGGCGATGAGCAGTGTGTCGAGCAGGTAGATCAGGTCGTGGTGGACGAGCGGCGGCAGCAGCAGGCTGAAGAGGTGGTGCGGCGAGAGGGCCGTGTTGCCGGCGAGGAACTGCTCGATGTAACGCAGGCGGTATGCGGCGGGAAAGAAGGGGGCCGAGTCGGGCGCGGGCAGCGCCACATAGTAGCCCCGGACCGGCCAGAAGAGAATCACGCCGACGGCACACCAGACCAGGAAGGGCCAGAGGCGGGAGAGACGGATGGCGGGGAGCTTCATGACGGAGCGGTTACGGCCAGAAACCATGCGCGTATTATGGCATCGATTGCTGGCGAGTGCAATCGATAGCAATCGAGGGCAGTCGAGGGGGGGCGAGGGCAGTCGAGGCGGCACGCCCTATGGCTGCACCTCGCGGGTGCCTTTGCAGCCGGGGTAGGCTGTGCAGCCCCAGAAGTCGCCCGAGGCGCCGTGCCGCAGGCGCATCGGCTCGCCGCATTTCGGGCAGACGGGGGCGTCGTCTGCCACGGGCTTATGCTGCTCGCGGCGCGCCTCGGCGCGGACGGCGGTCAGCCGTTCGTGAAAGCCGCCCTCCTCGCTGAATTGTGCCCCCAGTTTCTCGATCTGTTTGTCCATCATGTTGACCGTGCGGTTGATGAGGATCAGCAGCGCGTTGGACACGACGCCACTGTCGTCGGCTTCCAGCCACGGCGCGAAGCGCTTCCGTTCCGTCAGGATGCGGACGCAGGAGTCGTGATTGATGTCGTCGCCGTAGTCGGCGGGCGCGAGGCGCACGCCGAAGACCGCCTGCGCCTCGGGCGAGCTTTGGCGCCAGGGCGCCTGATCGTGGTCCATCAGCCAGGTCGTGTAGTCGTCGCGCAGCTCGCAGAGGCTCGCCCGGCCGACATCCATCAGGTTGATCGCGGTCGAGAGGGAGGCCTTCATCCGTTCGGAGCCCTCGACCAGGTTCTTGACGCCCGAGCGGGCGGCCTGCGTCATCTGGTCGTACTGGCGCCCGCAAGGATCGTTCGTGCGGTTCAGGAACCGCCGACAGAACGAGAGGGTGGCCAACTGGATGATGCTGGCGATCGTGTAGGAGTCGAGACGACGGTACCCGCCGCACTTGCGGAAGAGTTCGGTCATGGGGGAGCCCCGTGTGTTGGGTGTGTTTGTGTGTTCGTTTCGATTGCTGTCGATTGCTATCGATTGCTATCGACTGCTATCGAGGAAGGTCGAGAACGACGACTTCTTACCGCCCACTCGATGAGCATCCCGCCGGTGAAGGCGGCGTTGGCCAGCAGGATGATGGTCACGAATCCCTGCAGGCTGGGCTGGTAGCGCGCCGCCACCCAGTTCCAGAGCGTGGTCGGCAGCCAGGGGCGCAGGGCCGCCCAGCCCGGCAGCGCGTAGAGCACCGCGCTCTCCAGCAGCAGCAGGGGAATCAGGTAGCGCATGTACGTGAAGCGCCGGCAGGCCATCTCGTGCGAGGTGTAGAAGGTCTGGGCCGTCTTCAGCGTGCCGATCAGCGCCGCCTGCCAGACGAAGCCCGCGTAGGCGCCGTAGGGCTTCCAGGGGCCCGGCAGCGTGAAGAACCAGGGCATGATTATAGCGAAGAGGCCGATGAAACAGGCCCCGAGGAGCAGGTTGAAGAGCATCGACTGGATCAGCAGCCCCTCGGTCTTGAGCCCCCGTTCGAAGCGGTCGGAGAGGATCGGCCATAGGAAAGGCATCATCGCCCCGGTGAAGTAGCCGGGAATGTTGCCCAGCATGACGGCGTAGTAATAACCAGCCGAATCGACGGTCGGCAGGCGGTGGCGGATCACCAGGGTTTCGACGGGCCCCTGGATACGGCCCACGATGGTCAGGGCCACCAGCGGCAGGGCAAAAACGAGCATCTCGCGACCGTGGGGCCAGTAGGGGACGCGGCGTCCCAGCCGGTGCAGGGTCGCATAGAGGACCACCAGCCCGAACATCACTCCCGACACCGAGGTGCCCAACTGCGCGAGAAGATAGCCAAGCGCGCCCAGCGGCACCAGCATGGTCAGCATCCCGGCCAGGCGCACATAGGGGCCGATCAGGCCAGCCCCGAGCATCGGCTTGAACAGTTGGAGCGCGCGCAGCGCCCCGGAGACGATCGGCTCGATGCAGACGAGGATGGCGAACCCCGCCACCGGCCAGAGGAGCCGCGTGTCCGTGACCTGCAGTCGCACGAGCAGGGCATCACCCTGCCAGAGCAGCCAGGCCGTCATCAACAAAGCGTAGAGCAGGGAGATGCCGAGGGAATCTTCCAGCAGGGCACGGACTTTGCCGGGTTGCCCGCGGGCGGCGAAGACGCTCAGGAACTTGCCGACGGGCAGCAGCAGCAGGGCCAGCGGCGTGGAAAAGACCGCGCCCACCGACATCAGCGGCAACAGGGCACCAAGATCCTTGCCAGGCAGCAGGCGCGGCACGAGGTAGAGCCCGATGAAGACATTGATCGCGTCGCCCATGCGATTGACGGTGAAACCCAGCAGGGTGTACCACCAGAGGGGGCCAAGGCGGTCGCGCAGCCCCCGTAACTGCATGTGGACAGCGTTGATCACGGTGCGGTCCGGGCCTCCGCCCGATTGCAGAGTATGGCGCCCACGCTGTAGGGATGGAGCGCGAAGTAGTCCGCGGCGGAGAGGGTTTCGAACTCGGCCCTGCGGTGTGTGGAGACCAGCAGCAGACGCATGCGTGGAGTATACCACCCGCCGCGATGCGACGGGATTCAAAAATGGCACCTCGGTGCGCGGTGCAACCGTGTTGCACCGCACCGAGGGGACAGGGTTCAGGAGGACCGCTGGCGACCGGGGCCGCCAGTAGGATCAGGGAGGAGACCGCACTCTGTCGCGAGCTTTGTCGAAAGCGGTGGGGAAAGCTCGCGCGAAGGCGCGAAGGTCGGAACCGCGAATGAACGCAAATGGACGCGAATGAAGGTCCACGGAGAACATCCCGCCGGGGATCTGTCTGCCGACAGGCAGGCGGCGGGCTCCACGTTCCGGCTTCCCGTTCGCACCGCCTGCCACTGGAGCCCGCGGGCTCCGCGGGATGGAGAACGCTTAACGCTGAACGTTTAACGCTCAACTCTGAACGAAGCTGGCCTCGCGGAAGGCGCGGGTCCGGCCCTTGATCGCCTGCAGGGCCGCCTCGGCCCCCGTGTCGCCGGCCAGGAAGT
>CAZYRQ010000142.1:0-5329 GCA_964649455.1 uncultured Lentisphaerales bacterium | reverse complement strand
GGCCGCCCGCCTCACCATGCGCCCCGCTCACACCCCTGAGACTGACCCATTACTTACAGCCAGCACCGATTTCCGTGGAGCGCCTTCAACCAGTATCGGGACTACCAGCCCCGCCGATCCGCGCGTGCGCCCTACCAGCCGAACTGGGGCACGTCGAGCCAGACGCCGCCCTTCATGGCGGACTCGTGCGCGAGCAGGCCGGGCACGGTCACCTCGGCGGCCTGCACGGCGTTGAATGCCGGCCGGAACCCCTGGTCCAGCGCATCGATGAAGTGCCGCACCATGTAGTACTCGCCCGTTCCGTGCCCCCCCTGCCGCGCTGCTTCCGGCGCGGCGGGATCGGCAAACGGTGTCGGGACGTAGCGCGCGCCCCCTTGCGGGGTGTCGGTGTCCTCCAGCCACTCGAGGCCTTCATTCGTCGGATCGCGTCCGCTCTCGACGAATCCCCGCGTGCCGTAGAGCGAGTACCAGGTCAAGTAGCCGCCGTTCTTCCGGTAGCGCTTGACCGTCTGGCTGGCGAGGATCTTGATGACCGCGCCCTTCTCGGTCAGGAACAAGCCGGTCTCCATGTCCAGAAAGCCCACGCTGTCGTGTTCCGGATACATGTTGCGGCCGGGGGTCACGCCGGTCGCCTTGACCACCCGGTCCTGCATGAGGAAGAGCAGCGGGCCCAGGCTGTGGCCGCAGTACCAGATCGGCGCGCGCGGGTAGCGCCACTGGCGCTTTCCGGTTGCGGGATCGATGAGCAGATCGACGATTTCATGCAGGTACTCGCCCTCCGCATGGTAGATCTTGCCCAGCCGGCCGGCGTCGATGAGCTTCTTCCACTCCAGCACGCAATGAAAGAAGGAGTAGTTCTCGGCCATCATGTAGGTCTTGCCGGTGCGCTTGGCGGTGTCGATGATGCGCTGGCAGTCTTCGACCGTATAGGCGGCGGTCTGCTCGGACAGCACATGCTTGCCCGCCTCCATGGCGGCGACGGATTGCTGCGCGTGGAAACCGATCGGTGTGGCGACCACGACCACGTCGATGTCGGACGCCAGAAAGCTGTCGTAATCGGTGAACAAGTGGCGGTCGGAGAGTTTGAAGTGCTCGCCCAGCGCGGCCATCGCGGTGGGATTGATGTCGCAGAGGGCGGCGATTTCGCATCGCGGGTGCGCGGCCATGGTTCCCAGCACCCCGCCGCCCCGGCGGGTGCCTACCAGTCCGATTCTATAGGGCTTCATGCGTGCATCTACCTTTCTGATGTGGTTGCCGCCGCCAGCCGTTCCAACTGGCCTACGGCGCTGTCGACCAGCATGCCGATCCCTTCGGGCGAGATCCGGTTGGCGCCGACCAGCGTCTCGTACCCCTCGGCGGCGAATCCGGCTTTGTCGGGCTGGTAGCCGAGGGTGTCGTTGGTCAACTGGGAGATGATGGTGTGCTTGAAGGGCGAGCGCCGCTTGATGTCCAGCCCCCATTCGACGAACAGCTCGCCGGCGTTGGAGGCGATGCCCAGCGGGCCGATACGCGCCGCACTGACGGGAATGTTCAACTGCTCCGGCATCTCCGCGACCCATTTCAGGAGCGGACCGAAGACATCCTGACGCCCGGCGCCGCTTCCCCAGTTCAGGCGGTCGATGGCCCCCTCGCGCTGGCTCTGCGGATCGCGTCGCGGCACCGTCAGGTCCAGTCGGCTGGCGCCCACGTGGATCGGCCCTTCGATGCGCCGCGCGCGCCGCGCCGCATCCACCGCCTGGGCGGCGAAGAATTCGGCTCCCTTGAGCCACTCTTCGCCCGCGTAGGTCGGGTTCACGTTGGCACAGGCGCCGGGGGTGAAGACGCTGACGATCGAGCCGCCGAAAGCCTCCGCCAGGCGGGCGGCGATCACACCCGGATAGTCGGCCGACCAGAATTCGCCGAACCGCGAATTGACGTGGAGTGAGAAGTTGGCCAGAAAGCCGAGGGTGCCGCCATCCGGCGCGTCGAACCGCGCCACCCAGAGCTCGGGGTCGATCACGCCGGCCGCCCCCAGCACCTGTGGAACCGCGTCCAGGTCGTTCAGCAGCCCGCGCATCCAGGCGTTAATCGCGAGGCCGTCGTGCTTGGCGATCACACGCCGGTGGTAAAGGCCCCGGTACACCAGTGAGCGTCCCAGAGAAAAGACCGCAGGCTGGCGCGCCTCGACTGCGGTGACGATGCTGTCGGCGATCAGACCGGGCAGTGAGGTCAGGAAAGACTCATCTACCAGTTGCTGTTTTTGCGACGCCGCGCTCATGTAAGGGCCGCTGTGGGTATGGCTGGCCGAGATCATGATGCTCGCCGGATCCAGTCCTGCGCGGCTGGATGCCTCGCGGATCGCGGCATCTGCGATGTGGCGCGGAACGCCGATCAGATCCAGGCCGACGAGCGTTGCCGTGCCGCCGATTCCCTCGACGTGGATCGCCTTGGCCAGCAGGGGGTCGCTGGTTCCGCGGTTCGTCCGCGGATCGAGCGCGCCGGCCATCGGCAGGCCGACGGGCGGCGTGATGTCCGCGACGCCGAATCCGGCGCGCAGACCGCTCCGAGTCATGCTTCCATCCATCTCCTGCATCCTTTCCTTACGTGAACCGGAGAAGAACGAGCCTTATGCACCGCAGGGTGGAGGATTTATCCCCCCCCCCTGAAAACCGAATTGCTCGGGCTACTTGGCTCTCGCCGCGCAGCCCCGGAGAACTCACTCGGCGGGCGCGGCGGGCGCGGCAGGTGCCGACTCGGCCGATGCGGCGGGCGCGGCGGGTGCAGCGGACTCGGCTGGCGCGGCGGGTGCAGCGGACTCGGCTGGCGCGGCGGGTGCAGCGGACTCGGCTGGCGCGGCGGAATCGGCCGCGACTGGCACGTCGTCCAGCACGCTGGCGGCATCACCGGCGGAAGGGGTGTCCGGCAGGTCGAGGGGCGCGGTCGGCGCGGCGGCCGGCGCGGCGGCCGCGGGACGCGGCGTCTCGTTGCCCATGAGCGAACCCTCGCCCACGCCTCCCCGGCGCGCCACGAGTAGGGAGAGCATCAGTGTGTTGACCAGGAAGACGATGGCCAGGATCACCGTGGACTTGGTCAGAACGTTGCCCATCTGCGCGCCGAAGACGGCTTCGGCCGCGCCGCCGCCGAAACTGACCCCGGCGCCCGAGCCCTTGCTGCGCTGCAGCAGGATGACGCCGATCAGGAGCAGGCAGACCAGCACCTCGAGAATCGTCAGCAGGATAATGATCGTGTTCATGGTAGGGTTCCGTTTGCGCGCGGCTAGCAGCCGGCCTTGACAATGTCCGCGAAGGAATCGGCCTTGAGTGAGGCGCCACCGATCAGCCCGCCGTCGATGTCCGGCTGCGCCATCAGCTCGGCCGCGTTGTCCGGCTTCATGCTGCCGCCGTACTGGATGCGGACCGCGTTGGCAACCTGGCCGGTGGCCAGTTCCGCCAGCACGCGGCGGATCAGGGCGTGAACCTCCTGCGCTTGTCCCGGAGTTGCGGTGCGGCCGGTGCCGATTGCCCAGACGGGCTCGTAGGCCACGACGCAGCGCACCAGATCGGCACCCAGATCCGCCAGGCTGTCCTTGACCTGCGAGGTGACGACCGCGCTGGTCTTGTCGGCTTCGCGCTCGCCCAGCGTCTCGCCGACGCAGACGATCGGCACCAAGCCGACGGCGAGGGCGGCCTTGGCCTTGGCATTGACCTGCGCGTCGGTCTCGCCGAAGAGGGCGCGGCGCTCGCTGTGCCCCAGAATGACGTACTTGACGCCGGACTCGACCAGCATCTGGGCCGACACTTCGCCCGTGAAGGCGCCCGAGGCGGCCGCATGCATGTTCTGGGCTCCCAGGCCGATGGCGCTGCCCTTGAGCGCGTCGGCGGCGGCCGTCAGATCGACCAGCGGGGGACAGACGACGACTTCAACCGGGCAGGCCGTTCCGTCGAGGAGCGAGCGGATGCCCGCGATCAGCGCCCGCGCCTCGGCGGGTGTCTTGTTCATCTTCCAGTTGCCGGCAACAATCTTCGTGCGCATCGGTCAGACCATCCAAAGTTCGTGTCAAAGCCGTCATTATAGACTGGCGCTGCTCAAACCGCAAGGCGGGATTCGTTACCGTTTTTCGACCGTTTTTCGACCACCGTTTTTCGACCGTTTTTCGACGGTGAGCGGACGGTTCTCGACGGCGAGCGGACAGTTCCTCGACAGTTTCTCGCGTCCAATTGCCTTGCCGATTCCCTTTTCGACCCCGATACCGATGCCGACCCCGAAGTATGCGGGATACAAAGAACTACTAGCTTGCTTCTACCGCGCCGGTTCTCTATAGTACCGCTTTATGTCCCAATGATGAACTCTAATGGACTATGAAGGACATTGAATTCATGTCCGGCGATACAGCCCTGATGACGCTGGCTGAAGTGGCCGCGTATCTCAAGGTTGCCGAGAAGACGGTCTCGCGGATGTTGCAGCGCGGCCAGATTCCCGCCGTCAAGGTGGCCAACCAGTGGCGCTTCGCGCGCAGTGCGCTGAACGAGTGGCTCATGACCGGCATGCGCAGTGTCGCGCCGGAGACGCTGGACGAACTGCGTCCTGATGCAGGGGTGCCCCGGTCGCTATCGCGCCTGCTGCCGGAAGGGTGCATCTTGACGGGACTGGCCCCGGAATCCCGGAGCGTCCTCTTCGAGAGTGTGACGGCTCCGATGGTTCAGGCGGGTATCGTGGCGCGGGCCGACGTGTTCATCCGGCAACTGCTGGCGCGCGAGGCGCTGCTCTCCACGGCGGTGGGCGGCGGGATCGCCCTGCCGCACACGCGGGATCCCGCGGCGGTGGCTGGCCGGTACGGCATCTGCATCGGCCTGGTGCCGGGCGGGATCGACTTCGGCGCCCCGGACGGTCGCCCGGTCACGCTGGCCGTGCTGGTCTGCGCCGACAGCGTGCCGCGTCACCTCGACATGATGGTGCAGGTGGCGCAGGCCCTGCGCGAGGTACAGGTCGTGCGGGCCCTGCGCGAGGCGCAGGCCCCCTGCGATGTTCTCGCGGCCCTCGTCGAGCACGACCAGCGGCGCCTCTTCGGTACTCTGACCCGTAGCGGCCGACCGCGGCGCTGATCATTTTCACGAACAGGATCCATAATCAGGGATGGTTGAAATGCACGAGACTCTGGCAGGCAGGAACAGGCACGGCAATACAGGCTTCGGATGGGCGCGCCCTCTGCGGGGCTTGGCGCTGGGCGTTTCGCTCCTCGCGCCGGCGGCGCTGCTGGCGGCGACGGGCGGCGGACCTGAGATGCCGGCGCTCTCCGAGCGCATGATGCTGCTGGTCATCCAGCTCGGCGTGATCCTCTTCGCGGCGCGGA
>CAZYRQ010000141.1:0-5336 GCA_964649455.1 uncultured Lentisphaerales bacterium | reverse complement strand
TCCTGCTGCTGGCGCGCGAACTTGGCGCGGACCGCCTCGACCTTGGCGGCGGCCGTTGCGACGTCGGGCAGGTCGCGCAGGGGGTACTCGATGGCGGTCTGCACTGCGGCGAGCGTCAGATGCGGCTGGAAGGCGATGGAGGCGATGGCCTTCTCGACGGCCTGGCCGAGGATCGTGCCGAGGCGCACGGCCTCGTCGAAGGTCTGGCCGCGGACGCAGTGGCGCGGGCTCTGGTTGCCCGCGGCGCCCATGTGGTGCAGCACCGGAACCTTGGCGCCGAGCGCCTGCTGCAGGTACTGGCGGCCCATGGCGGGGAAGTCGCCCGAGACGAGGCGCGAGTCCTCGTGCAGCACGGTCGGGTGCATGGCGTAGATTTCCATGATGCCGATGAGGGCATGCGTGCGCGCGTCGCGCGCGGCGAAGACCGGGATCTCGGGGTCGGCCGGACCCGCGGGGTCGCGCCGGTTGGTCCCGATGCCCTCGACGCGGGCGGTGGCCATGCCGATCTCGGCCGGGCGGCGCGCCCAGAAGGCGGTCTCGCCGGCCTGCACGATGCCGTTTTCGAGGAGGGCGAGGTAGGCGGGATCGGCATCCGGCACGACGTTGTCGTAGCTGCCGGGGCCGCGGTTGCTCACGACGGGCCCCGAGTGGGAGTGCGTTGCGGTGATCATGATGCGGCCCTCGGGCACTCCCGTGGCGCGGGCGAGGCGCTGGCGGGCGCGGGCCACGATGCTCTTGGGTACATAGAGGATGTCGTTGGCGATGAAGAGCAGGCAGGTCTGGCCGTCGTCGAGGGCCAGCGCGCTGCTGGTCAGGGGGTCGTGCAGGCCGGTGCTCCAGCGCTCGACATGGGGATAGCCGCAGAGGAACTGGGAGGTGGTCGGGCTGATGTCCGCCGTGGCGGCGCCCGCCAGGAATGTTTTCTTGTTGGTCATGTTCAGGTTTCCTTGTTGAAGACGGTGGCTCCGGCGATCCAGGTCTGCTGGACGTCGAAATGCTCGTCGAAAAGCACCAGATCGGCGTCGTAGCCGGGCAGCAGCCGTCCCTTGCTGCCAGCCAGGCCGAGCACCTGCGCCGGATTGGCGCTGGCCATGCGCACGGCCAGTGGCAGGCTGGCGCCGGCCATCTGCACGGCGTTGCGCACGGCCAGGTTGAGCGTGAGGCCGCTGCCGGCCAGGCCGCCACCCTTGCGCGCGGGGTTGTCGGCGAGCCGCGCGGGCGCGCCGGGCGCGGTGAAGAGGACATCCTGCCCGCCGAAGGAGTGGCGTCCCGGGGGCAGGCCGGTGCCGACCATGGCGTCGGTGATGAGGCAGACCCGGTCGGGCCCCTTGCACTGCAGGGCCATCTGGACGGCGACCGGGTCGACGTGCACGCCGTCGAGGATGAAGTCGACCGAGACGCGCGGCGCGGCGAGGATCGCCTCGACGGCGCCGCAGGGACGCACACCGCCCTCGGTCACCGGCGGCACGGGGAAGACATCGTAGAAGTGGGTGGCATGGCAGGCGCCGGCGGCGATCGCGCGCTGGGTCTCGGCGACGGAGGCGGCCGTGTGGGTCATGAAGACCGGTGCGCCGCTCCGCGCCATGCGGCGGATCAGCGGTTCGATGCCCGGCATGTCCGGCGCGATGCTGAAGATGGCGGGGTAGGGGGCGGTGGCGGCCACCAGCGACTCGACGCGCGCGGGATCGGCCGGTCCGAGGGCGTCCTTCGAGATCGCGCCCGTGAGCGTGAGGAAGGGGCCTTCGAGGTGGAAGCCGAGCACGCGGGCGCCGGGGGCGGCACCGGCGGCCTCCGCTAAAGCCCGCAGCGCCGTCGCGTCCCGGCCGGAGGGCAGCGGGCAGACGGTCGGCAGGAACCCCGTCACGCCGTACTGCGGCAGGATCGCCGCGGTGGCCGCCAGATCGGCGGGGCTGTGGTCGACGAGGTGGCGGTGCATGCCGTGGATGTGCAGGTCGATGAATCCCGGCGCGAGGAAGCGGCCGCCGGCATCGACGCGCGCCGCACCGTCGGGCGCGGAACCGTCGCCGCTGGCGGGGCGGACACGCAGGATCCTGCCGCCGCCGATCTCCACGGTCGAGTCCGGATACAGGGCACTTTCGCCAATCACGCAGGCGTGGTCGATGATCAGATCAATTTTCATGGCAGGGACGACACCGTTGAATGCAGCCATCAGCGTAGCAGATGCCGCCCCGTCCGGCACGTCAAAAGGCGGTGCGATAAACATCCCCCTTGCGTACCCTAGTACGCATGCCTTATACTTTCAAAATGATCAGTTCTTCTCGTGCAGCCGTTCCATGAAAGACACGTCAGCCAATCGCAGCGCTTCTTCGCAGACCCTTGTCCTCAAGGAGACCGATGGCGGCGCCATCAGGATCCGAAAGACGAAGCTGCTGATCATCAGCGGCCCGCTCCAGGGGCAGGAGTTCGTCATCAACAAAGAGGTCTTCTCGATCGGCTCCGGCAAGCAGAACGACCTCACCCTGGCGGATTCCACCATTTCCAAGCGTCATTGCGAGATCACGGTGGACGAGGCGGGCTACCAGATCCGCGACTTGGAGAGCACCAACGGCACCCTGGTGCAGGGGGTCAAGGTCTCCGCGGCCTTCCTCAATCCGGGTGCTGAGTTCCAGCTCGGCAAGACGCGCGTCATCTTCTGTCCCCTGCAGGAGTCGCGGGACATCCCGCTGAGCCGCAACGAGAGCTTCGGCGCGATGATCGGGCGCAGCGTGGCGATGCGCCGGATCTTCCACTTGGCCGAGACGTACGCCCCGACCGACGCGACGGTGATGATCACAGGCGAGACGGGCACGGGCAAGGAGATCCTCGCCGCGGAGCTCCACAAGCACAGCCAGCGGGCGAACAAGCCCTACCTCGTCATCGACTGCGCTGCCATCTCCAAGGATCTGATCGAGAGCGAGCTGTTCGGCCATGTCAAGGGCGCCTTCACGGGGGCCAATGCCGACCGGCAGGGGGCCTTCGAGCATGCCGACGGCGGCACGGTCTTCCTCGACGAGATCGGCGATCTCAAGCCCGAACTGCAGCCCAAGCTGCTGCGCGTGCTGGAGAACCGCGAGATCCGCCGCGTCGGCGACAACCGGGTGCGCAAGATCAATGTCCGGATCATCTGCGCCACCAACCGCAAGCTGGACCAGGAGGTGAATGCCGGGCGCTTCCGGGAGGATCTCTACTACCGCCTGTCGGTCGTGCAGATCGAGCTTCCGCCGCTGCGGCGCCGCAAGGAGGATCTGCCCCTGCTGGCCAAGCGGTTCCTGTGCGACCTGCACGGGGCGGACGCCATGAGCCAGGTGGCCCGGTTCGACGAGACGATGGATCTGCTCAAGCGGCACGACTGGCCGGGCAATGTCCGCGAGCTGCGGAATCTCATCGAGGTGGCCTTCTACGCCTCGAACCGGCCCGTGGATCTCAGCGCCTTCCTGGGGTTGGGACGCTTCCTGCCGCGCCTGGAGGAGGAGGCCGACGGATCCGCGGTCTCGGCCGACCGGCCCTTCAAGGACGCCAAGAACGACCTGATCGAGGATTTCGAGCGGAAATACTTGGAGGATCTGCTCCGGCGCCATGAGGGGAACATCTCGCGGTCGGCCCGCGAGGCGGGGATCGAGCGCGCCTATCTGCAGCGGCTGATCCGCAAGTACGATCTCAAATGAAGCTGATCGACCTCAACGGGAGCTGGCGGGTACGCGCGGTGTCGAAGAAGAAGTGGGTGGCGGCCAGCGTGCCCGGCTGCATCCACACCGACCTGATGGCGGCGGGCCTCATTCCCGACCCCTTTCTGCGCGACCACGAGGCGGACTTGCAGTGGATCGGCCGCGAGAGCTGGGTCTACGAGCGGGAGTTCGACACGCCCCGCTGCTCGCCGCAGGCCGACGTCGTGCTGCGCTGCGACGGGCTCGACACGCTGGCGACGGTGATGGTCAACGGCGAGGTGGTCGGGCACGCCGACAACATGCACCGCGGCTGGCGCTTCGATCTCCGCGGGCGGCTGCGCGAGGACGTCAACACGCTGACGATCCGCTTCGATTCGCCGCTGGACTACCTGGCGCAGCGCCAGGCGGCGCACGCCCTGTCCGACGGGCCCGGCGTGGGCGGACCGACCGGCCGCGGGTGGATCCGCAAGATGGCGAGCCAGTTCGGCTGGCACTGGGCACCTTCGCTGGTCACCTGCGGCATCTGGCGCGGCATCGGCATCGAGGTCTGCGAGGATGCGCGCCTCCAGTCGGTCGAGGTGCGGCAGATCCACGGCGCGGACGGCAGCGTGGCGCTCGATGTGGCGGCGTGCGTCGCGCGCGCGCCCGGCGCTCCGGCGGGTCTGGCCCTCGGCGCCCGCCTGATGTACAAGGGCACCTTCGTCACCGAGGCGCGCACGCTGTTGCCGGACGATGGCCGCGCGCGCTTCCACCTCAAGGTGCGCAACGCCCAGCGCTGGTGGCCGAGCGGGCTTGGCGAGCAGCCGCTCTACGAGCTGGCGGTGGATCTGACCGGCCCCGCCGGCCGCAAGCCGATCGACACATGGGTCCGGCGAATCGGCCTGCGCACGCTCCGCCTGGATCGCACGCCCGACGACCAGGGGGGCGAGCGCTTCCAGTTCGTCGTCAACGGGCTGCCCTTCTTCGCCAAGGGCGCCACCTGGGTGCCGCCGGACGCCCTTATCACGCGGCCCACGCGCGTCGAGTACGCCCGGCTGGCCAAGGCTGTCAGCGTGGGCAACATGAACATGCTGCGCGTCTGGGGCGGCGGCATTTACGAGCAGGACTGGTTCTACGACTTGTGCGACGAGTACGGGATCTGCGTCTGGCAGGACTTCATGTTCGCCTGCCCGACCTATCCCATCTTCGACGCGGCTTGGCTGGAGAATGTGCGCGCCGAGGCCGAGCAGAACATCGTGCGGCTCCGCCACCACGCCTGCCTCGCGCTCTGGTGCGGCCACGCCGGGATCGGGCCGGAGCCGGCCGGCGGGGGCCCGACAGACAGCCGGATGTCCGGCGGCGACGACGCCCGGCTTTTCGACGACCTGCTGCCCGCGCTGACCGCTGCGCTGGATCCCGACCGCGACTACTGGCCCGGACGTCCCTGCGGCTGGCTGCCGGGCGCCAGCGCGGACGCCGGCGATCCCCGGCCGAACGAGGCGCACCTCGGGTCGGTCTGGGGCGGAGGCGTCCCCATCGTGGCCGGTCGTCCGGGCCCGCACGGCTTCTGCAGCGCGTCCGGTCTCCCGAGCTTCCCCGAGCCCCGCGTCGTCAAGGCTTTCACGCAGGAGGCGGCGTGCGACCTGGCCTCGCCGCTGCTGCGCCACCACCAGCGCTGCGCCCAGGGCGACG
>CAZYRQ010000140.1:0-5340 GCA_964649455.1 uncultured Lentisphaerales bacterium | reverse complement strand
AGGCGACGCGCCTGGCTGTCGGCTGGATCCGCGAGGCCGCGACGGCGCCGTTCACGCTCTGCTGCGGGCACGACCTGACGATCGCCGCCGCGCTGGCCGGACTGGGGCTCGCGCGCTTCCGCGCCGACGACTGGATCCCCTTTCTCACAGGGATGGCCCTGGTCGAACGCGACGGGGCATGGAACCACCACTGGTTCGTATAAGGGGCAAGACACCTTTTCCGCGCCATCCGCGAAATCCGTAGCTCTCCAGTGCAGCCGCGCCATAATCAATCCTGCAATCCTGTCAAAAATAGGTTCAGCGTTTCTTTCGGCCCCTATATCGTGTAGAATCCGCACATGTTTCAGAATGGATATGAGGTCGGGCGCGTTTTCGGCGTGCCGATCCGGCTCGATGCCTCGCTGATCATCCTGGCGCTGGTCTACGCGGTTCAAACGCGCAGCCTGACCATGGGCGTGATTTTCACGGTCATGCTGATGAGCAGTGTGGCGCTGCACGAGCTGGGACACACCTACACGGCGCTCAAGTTCGGCTGCCGCGTGCGGGACATCACGCTGATGCTGATCGGTGGGCGGGCGTCGCTGCTCGACATGCCCCGCGAACCGTGGAAGGAGTTTGTCCTGGCCGCCTCGGGCCCGCTGGTCAGCGCCGTGCTCTGGCTGGGCGGCCGGCAACTGCTCCTGGCCACCGGCGCAAGAAGCTTGCCGGGCGTGATGCTGTACTACTTGTCCCTGGTCAACATGTGGCTGCTGCTCTTCAACCTGCTGCCCGCCTTTCCGATGGACGGCGGGCGCATGCTGCGCGCGCTGCTGGCCCGCCGGATGGGGCGCCTGCGCGCGACCTTCATCGCGTCGCGCATCGGTCGCCTCGCGGCCGTCCTGATGGGGCTTTGGGGCCTGTTCCACGGGTTGAATCTCTTTCTGGTGCTGATCGCGGTCTACATCTATCAGGCCGCCGGTTCCGAGTACCGGATGGTACAGGCCGAAGCCGGCAGGGGCGGCGGCGGATTCTTCTTCGGCGGCGCCGAACCGCCGCCCGACGACCAGGTCATCATTTCGCCACCCCCCTACCGCCGCGGCCGTGATGTCGCGGACATCTTCAAGGAGCACTGATTATGGCCTCACGCAAGTCCGCCGCCGCCCCCCGTCCGTCGCGCGCCCGCCGCGCCCCGCGCCCATCCGGCCCTGCGCCGGTGCGCCTCGGCATCATCGGCCTCGGCGTGCGCACCGAGGTGCTGCTCGTCTCACTCTTCGCGATCGAGGGCGTCGAGCCCGTCGCCGTCTGCGATGTCCGCGACGCCGCCATCGCCAAGATCCTCGGCATCTTCCAGCGGCACGGCCGGAAGGCCCCGGACGTCGAGCGGGACTACCGCCGCCTGCTGGAGCGCGCGGACATCGACGCCGTGCTGGTGCCGACCTCCTGGAACTCGCACCTGCCGATCGCCACCGAGGCGCTGCAGGCCGGCAAGTACGCCGCGATCGAGGTCGGCGGCGCCTCGTCGACCGAGGAGCTCTGGCGCCTCGTGCGCGCCGCCGAGGCCACGGGCGTCTCCTGCATGATGCTCGAGAACTGCTGCTACGCGCGCAACGAGCTGCTGGTGATGAACCTGGTGCGGCAGGGGCTCTTCGGCGAGCTGATCCACTGCGCCGGCGGCTACGAGCACGACCTGCGGGAGTACGCCTGCATGGTCGAGCAGGGTTTCGAGCGCTCGCTCCACAACCGCTTCCGCAACGGCGACATCTACCCGACGCACCAGCTCGGCCCGATCGCCAAGATCCTCGACATCAACCGCGGCAACCGCTTCCTCAGCCTGACCTCCACCGCCTCGAAGTCGCGGGGCATGCAGCTCGCCGCGCAGCGCCACTACGGCGCGGGCACCCCCTTCGGCGACCTGCCCTTCAACATGGGCGACATCATCACGACGGTCATCAAGTGCGCCAACGGCGAGACCGTCACCCTGACGCACGGCATCGCCCTGCCGCGTCCCTACTCGCGCAACGGGCGCGTGCAGGGCACCCGCGGCATCTGGCTGGAGGATGCCAACGGGATCTACATCGACGGGATCAGCCCGAGCATCGAGCAGATCGACGTCGCCGGGAACCCCTACACGACGCACAAGTGGGACCGGGTCGACTCCTTCTACGAAAAGTACGACCATCCCATCTGGCAGGACTACCGCCGGCGGCCGCCCGCGGGCGGCCATGGCGGCGTCGACAGCCTCGCGCTGCGCGCCTTCCTCGATGCCGTGCGCACGCGCGGTGAGACGCCGATCGACGCCTACGACGTGGCCGCCTGGATGAGCGTGACCTGCCTCTCCGAGCAGTCAATCGCCCTGGGCAGCCAGCCCGTGGCCTTCCCCGACTTCACCGACGGCAAATGGATCACCCGCGGCCGCGCCAACACCGGCCCGTGGACCCTGTAACGAAAAACACAATGGGGCCGGTTCACGGCCCCGCACGAGGAGAGCATTATGCAGAAGAAAATGCGTTTCGGCATCGTCGGCGCCGGCGGGCGCGGCATCCACGCCTTCGGGCGCATGATCGGGGCGCGCGGCGACGCCGAAGTCATCGCGCTCTGCGACAACAACCGCCTGCGGATGGAGAAGGGCGCGGCGATCCTCGGGATCCGGCCGGCCTGCTGCGCGACGATCGCGGAGATGGTGGCCGGCGCCCGGCCCGACGCCCTGGTGGTGACCTCGCCCGACTTCTATCACGAGGCGCATGCCGTCGCGGCGCTCGATGCGGGCCTGCCCGTGCTGATCGACAAGCCGCTCGCCACCAGCGTCAAAGGCTGCCGTAACATCATCGCGGCGGCTGAACGCACCGGTCTGCCGGTGATGATCGGCTTCAACCTGCGCCACCATGCGGTGCTCAAAAAGCTCAAGTCGATCATCGCCGACGGGCTCCTCGGGCGCGTCTTCCTGATCGAGAACCGGGAGTTCTACGACGGCGGGCGCACCTACATGGCGCGCTGGAACCGCGACTACGCCTTCTGCGGCGGGCTCTGGATCCACAAGGGCAGCCACGACTTCGACGTCTTCCAGTGGCTGCTCGACTTTCCGCGGCCGGTCAAGGTCGCCTCCTTCGCCGGCATCTCCGCCCTCAACCTGGAGAACCTGCCGTTCGCGGTCGATCCCGGCAAGCCGGTCGGCCCGACCTGCCACGCGTGCGCCTACCGCGCGCAATGCCGCGATGCCAACGACCTCGGCAGCGAGCTGGATCGCTGGAGCGACGAGGCCGCGAAGCTCGACGGCTACCACAAGGACCTCTGCATCTACGCCTCTGACAAGAGCGTGCATGACAACGGCCTGGCCATTGTCGAGTACGACAACGGTGCGCGCGCGAGCCACATGGAATGCTTCGTCACGCCGGTCACCGACCGCCGCTACACCGTGGTGGGCACGCGCGGCCAGGCCGAGGCGAGCCTCCACGACCACGTGATCACGGTGCAGCCGCGCTGGAGCAAGGATACCGTCACCTACCGGATCGCGCCCGAGACGGGCGGGCACGGCGGCGCTGATCCGCAATTGCTCGACACCTTCATCCGCGTGCTCCGCGGCGAGCTGCCGAACCCCTCGACCATGCAGCACGGCATGCTCTCGACTGCCGTCGGCCAGGCCGCGGAGCTCGCCCGCCGCGAGAACCGCGTGGTCATGATCGACGAACTGATGAAAGCGTAGCACGGCGGTCTGCGCCCGCAGGGTGGCTCGCCACCCCAGGAGATCGATCAAAAACCCGTCGCAGACGGGTTGTTACCCGGCTGTAATGGTGCTGGCGGTACCGACGCGTCTGCGGCGCGACTGAAACCTGGCTCCTGAACTCTGCGTGTGCAGTGCAACCACGTTGCACCGCGCACGGCGGATCGGTCACAGGCGTTGTTTAAGTCCGTCGATGTAGATCTGGTAGCGCTTCTTCTCGTGGTTACGCACGAGTTCCAGCAGATCGTCGGCATAGCCGGCCGCCTTGGCGAAGTCGCCGGAGGCGCAGGCGGCGCGGACGAGATCCTCGACCATCTCCCGGCGCTTCGGGAAGTTGCCCGGCTTGCCCCGGATGTAACCGTAGGCCTCATCGAGAATGCGGGTGGCCTCGGCATACGCTTCGTCTTCGTAGGCCAGCCGACCGAGGATGTAGAGGAGTTGGTGGCTCTCGCGGTTTTCGGGCTGGGCGATGAGCGTGAGCGTCGCCTCGGCGGTCGCCTTCGCGCGCGCGGTGTCGCCGGCCTGCCAGGCGAGCTCGGCAATCGACACCTGGTACGGAATGACGTCGCGCGGGCGGTTGGTGGGGATCCCGGCGATGATCGTCTCGTAGGCCGCGATCGCCAGCTTCAGTTCCTCGGGATCCGGCGTGTCGAAGTAGCGCGCGGCGGCCTGCCGGTGCACATCGGCCCGCAGGCCGAGGTAGGCCTGGCGCGTCCGGGCGTCGAGCTCGGTCGGCGCCTTGTCCAGCCAGGCGAGCGCCCGGTCGAACGCCCGGCGGCGGATGAGTTCGCGGACATAGTCGCTGAACGGGCCGTTGGCACCGTGGATGCCATTCTGGAAGGCCGTGTTGGACAGGAAGGTCTCGTAGGCCTTGTCGCGCGCCTCCGGAAGCTGGTCGGGCGGGGTGGCCGCGAGACGCCATTGCCAGACCGCGGCCTGAGTCGGGATGTCGCCGCCGGCATAGGCCAAGGCCTTCGCGGCATAATCGTCGAGCTCCGCCCAGTTGCGGCGCGGGGCGGCGCGTCGGCAGAGGGCGATCTTCTGAACGGTGGTCAGATCCGCGACCGTGAAGGCCTGGTCGACAAGGGCTTTGACCCTGGCCTCGTCCGCCAGCGCGTAGTCGTCGAGGAAGAAGGCGTACTGCAGCAGCAGGTCGGCCTTGGCTTCGCCCGACAGCTTGCCGATGCCCTCTTCGAAGATCGCGATCGTCTGCCTGCGGCCGAAGATCTTCTTCTCGACCAGCGCCTTGGTCAGGTAGGCGTAGGTCTGCGCGGAGTTGCGCCAGATCCCCTTGCCGGGCTGGGCGGCACTCTCCAGCATACCGCGGGCTGCGGCGACGGCGTTGTCGAGTTGGTTGCTCGAGATCCACGCGTCGAAACGGGCCTTGGCATCGGCATAGGCCACGCCGTTGGTCGCGGCGGCGGCGTCCGCCGCAGCCCTGGCCCGGGCTTCGGCCGCCCTGACGGCGGCGGCGTCCGCCTGCGGATCGGCGGCCTGCAGCAGCAGGGCGGGCGCGAGGGCGGCCAACATCATCCAGATCGGGTTGCAGCGCATGGCAGACTCCTTATTTCGCGAAGAACCCGGCGGCCAGGTAGTCGCCATAGGCCTGTTCGAGGTCGTAGCCGAAGTTGAAGAGCTTGTCC
>CAZYRQ010000139.1:0-5347 GCA_964649455.1 uncultured Lentisphaerales bacterium | reverse complement strand
CCCATCCAGCGCGCCGCCAGGAAATGGCCCAGCTCGTGGATGAAGACCGCCAGGCTGAAGAGGAACAGCACGCCGATGCCGGAGAGCACGGCCCCCAGGAGGGAAAGCAGGGAATGGGTCTGCATGAGGTTGGGCGCGGGGCACCGGGCCGCGGATCAGTAGCCCACGGTCTCGAGGCACTCGACCGGCTTGGCGATCGACGGCGACACGTAGACGGTGCACGGGAAGAGCTGGAGGATCGAGCCGGGCACCTGCGGCGAGACGGGCCCGTGGCAGATCAGGCGGCTGACCATGCGCTGCCAGGAGGAGAAGCTGCCCATCGTGGTCAGGCCGTGGCCCTCGATGCGCCGCGCGGCGCGCTTGACATCCAGCGGGCCGAGGGTGGCGGCCTTGGGCGGCACGCTGCCCACGTCGCCGCTGCAGCCGAAGACGCCGTGCAGCGAGTTCTGCGCGATGGTCAGCGGGTGGAGCGTGACCACCTGCGCCGGCTGTTCGAGGTACTCCTCGATCGTCTCGCACCGGCACAGCTCGGGGCACGGGTCGATGAAGGCGATGTGGCCGGCCCAGCCCGGCCCGGAGTAGAGCGTGTAGTTGCCGCCGTCGCTGACTTCGTACAGGAGCTTGGAGTAGTCCTTGATGTTGGCGTTGGTCGGGTAGAAGATGTTCTTCTTGGGCATCCGCAGCTTCGGGTCGATCTTCTGGTAGAAGTACTTCATGAAGGAGTACGTGAAGCCGGCCTTGTAGGTGGTCGGGGCGATGTTGCCCGCCTCGTCGGCCCACTCGTCCATGGTGAAGACGTAGAGGTTGCGGCAGTTGACCTTGAACGTGTTGATCAGCTCGGCCAGCGGCATGTAGCTGTGCGGATTGGGATTGCCGCAGATCATGACGAACTTCTGGTCGAGGTCGTCGGACGCCTTGATGTTGACGAAGCGGTCCGCCGTGGTGACCCCGCCGAAGGCCTCGAGCACCTTGATGCGGAAGTCGGGATGGTGGTGCGGCTCGCGCTGCTCGTAGGTGGACGCGTCGAGCGCGCGCAGGCGCGCCAGCATGCACGGATCGAAATCCTTGTAGGGCACCCAGTCGGCAGGCTTGAAGGTGAAGTTGGCCATGGTGTAATTCCTTTGCGTGCTCAACACCATACACCGTCCGCCGGCGGAATTCAACACCAACCTGCGGCGGATTCAGGCGAAGACCGTCAGCGCCAGCCAGGCGAGCGCGACCGCCGCCAGCAGGCGCACGGCGCCGCAGATCCGGAGCCGCCCCTCGCCGCGGGTGAGCCAGGCGAGGCCGTCGCGCAGGTAGTAGGGCGCCATGATCAGGGTCATGCCCGCCACGGCGAAGAGATACATCAGCACGACGATCACGAGCCGCCACGCCGAGGGATGGACGCGGGCCACCTGCAGCACGGGCGCCGGCAGCAGCGCCATCAGCCCCCCGAGGGCGCGCGCGGCCAGCAGGTCGGGCATGGCGAACCACGTGAAGGGGATGACGGCCAGCAGGACGAAGGGCATGAACCGGCGGTAGGGCAGCAGAAACTCCAGCGGCAGCGCGTAGAGCAGCCACCCCGCCCAGGCCAGCGCCAGCGTGCTGAGCAGGATGCCGGCCCAGCGGCTGCGGCAGAAGCCGCGCAGCGCGCGTCCGGTGGCCCGGGGGGCGAGCAGCGCGGGCAGGCCGCCGGCGCAGGCCAGCAGCGCCAGCAGGATCGTCCAGGTTTGCAGTCTCATGTTCGCCTATTCCTCTCCGACGATCCGTCCGTAGAGCGTCTGCGGCTTGGCCCGGTCGATGCGCACCCGGACGAAGGCGCCGGGCGCGAGCGCGCCGCGGGGCTCGAACAGGACGATCTTGTTCTGCGCGTTGCGGCCGCTCCAGCGGGCCGCGTTGCGCAGGCTCGGCCCCTCGGCCAGCACCTCGGTCTCGCGTCCGATCCAGCCCTCGTTGCAGGCCAGGCCGATGCGGTCCTGGTCCTCCAGCAGGAGCCGGTTGCGCGCGTCCTTCACCGGATCCGGCACGTCGTCCGCGTCGTCCGCGGCGGACGTGCCCGGACGGGGAGAGTATTTGAAGATGAAGCTGTTGTCAAAGCGGATCTGGCGGAAGAGGGCGCGCGTGGCCTCGAAATCCGCCTCCGTCTCGCCGGGGAAGCCGACGATGACATCCGTGGTGATGGCGCACGCCGGCACCGCCGCGCGCAGGCGCTCGACCGCCGCGACATAGGCCTCCACCGTATAGCCGCGGCGCATGCGCCGGAGGATGCGGTCCGAGCCCGACTGGGCCGGCAGATGGATGTGCGCGCAGACTGGCGGCAGCTCGGCCATCGCGCGGGCCAGTTCCGCGCTGCAGCCCGACGGATGGCTGGACGTGAAACGCAGCCGCCGGACGCCGGGGATGGCGCTGGCGGCCTCCAGCAGGCGCGGGAAGGGCTCGCGGAAGCCGCGCGGGCTCGGCGCGGCCCCGGCCCAGACATCCGTTCCCTGGCGTCCGTAGTTTAGCACGCTCTGCCCCAGCAGGGTGGCCTCGCGCACGCCCTGGCCGGCGAGCACGGCGAGTTCCGCGAGGATCTCGTCCGGCGGACGGCTGTATTCCGGGCCGCGGACATCCGGGACGATGCAGTAGGCGCAGCGCCGGTTGCAGCCCAGCAGCACCGTTACGAAGGCCGAGATGCCGCCGTGCCCGTGGAGGTGCGGCACGTCCGGATCGTCGGGCCGTCCCAGCAGCGCCTGCGGCCCCGCGCCCGCGGCGGCCGCCGTGACGAGCCGCGGCACCTCGCGCGCCGCGCGCGTGCCGACGGCGAAGTCGAGGCCTGGCACGCGGTCGAAGAGCGCCGACCCCAGGCGCTGCGCCATGCAGCCCATGACGCCGACGATCCGCGCCGGATGCCGCCGCCGGTCCTTGACCAGCAGGCGCAGCTTGCCGATCGCCTTGTCCTCGGCCTTGCCGCGCACACTGCAGCTGTTGACGAGGACGAGGTCGGCCGCGCGCTCGTCGTCGACCGGCTGGTGCCCCGCCTGCTCCAGCAGCGCCGCCACGGCCTCCGAGTCGCGCGCATTCATCTGGCAGCCGTAGGTATGGATGCGGAACGTCACGGGGGCTCGTTCTCCGGTCGGCGATCCTGGCCGTTGTCGCCGGACGCGTCGCCGCGGAAGGTGTCCATCAGGCGGTCGATGAGGCCGATGTAGCTCCAGTGGGGATGAGTCACGGGGCCGGCCACCCGGAACTCCATCATCTTGCTGATCGGCAGGGTCACCAGGCGGGCGAGCATCCCGGCCACGGTCTTCTGCTTGAAGAAGCGCAGCTGGGCGACGCCCTCGACCGGGTAGTCCGGCGGGGTCAGGCGGCAACGTCCGTTGGCGGTCAGGCTGAACAGGTTTCCCTCGACCCGGAACGCCTCGACCCGCACCATTCCGTTGGTCACCGTGAACGGCAGGCTGGCGTTGGACTGCATGAGGAGGGCATCCACGCCTGGAACGTTGCGGCCGAGGAAGTCGGTCAGCCCTGCAAAGAGCCGGATCCTGAGCAAGGTGCCCTCCCGGATGTTGAAATGCCCCTCGCCGACCATGCCGGCCTGCGGCGCCGGCTGCCAGGGAAAGGCCAGCTGGAGTTGCCCGTCCAGTCGTCCCCCCATTTCCGAGGTGACATGGTTGTCGGCCAGCGCCGACGCCACATCAACCTGGCGGATCGCGAGCTGGAGGTCGACGCGCGGGGCCGTCGCGGCGCCGTCGCGGACGAAGGCCACCCGGCCGGTGAGCGCCCCGCCATAGCTGTCGGCGCTGAAGCGCGAGACCTCCACATGGTTCGACCCGGCCACGTGGAATTCAGCCTGCGCGTTGGTGAAGCGGCACCCGCGCGCGGCCAGGGCCTCGCAGGTGGCACGCCCGCGCAGCGTGGTCTCCTGTCGGGATCTCGCGCCCGCCCAGGTGCCGGCGACGGTCAGCACCGGCGGCGCGGAAAGTTGAAGATTGGTGGCCAGGGGCGGAACCACGGCCCCGGTCGCCGCCAGGAGATTCGTCGCGGACAGCGTGGACTGGAGCGTGAAGTCGGCCAGATGACGCGCCGGATGGTAGGCCACCGCCATCTCGGCCTCTCCCCCCCCGGCCGCCACCCGGATCGGCGCCACGGTCAGCTTGCGCTCCTGCCCGTGGCGGTACCATTGGAGGGTCAGGCTCAGGCTGTCCAGCGGCAGGCCGCGGAATGGAATAGCGGGGCTCTGCACGGCCATGCGCATATCATAGAGCCATGTCCCCTCCCCCCGTGCCAACGGCTCGACCAGCAGCGAGCCGTTGACGCTCATCGGCGCCACCGGCTCGCCGAAAAGATGCATGACCTTCACGGCATTCGCGCCGTCGAGCGAGAGGCAGAGTTCCTCGACCACATCCGGCGTCAGGGTGCCGGCCGCGCGGGCCTGCAGACGGCGCTCCGTGAAGTCGAAGGCCAGCTCCCCGTCCAGCCGTTCGCGGAAGCGGGCCGTCTGGAAGTCGACACGCGCCTCTTCGACCAGCAACCGGTTCTTCCGGGATCGGAGCATGAAGACGACACGCTCGGCCGCGACGCCGTGGATCCGGGCATCCTCGACCACGATGCGCACCGGTCGGGCAAAGAGCGCGCCGTACGGCTGCGCCGGATCGAACAGGACGGCCCAGGCCAGCAGCGGACGGCCGGCCATGGGCGTGGGCCACTCCTGATAGGTGCCCACCTGCAGTCCACGGAAGGTTATCTCGTCGATCCACTCGGCGGGCTGGCGGTTGAACCGGAGGGCTCCGATCAGCCGGATCTCGTCCGCGTGCAGGAGCGGGGCGCCGAGCGAACGCTTCGGATGCACGCGCACGTCGCGCAGCCGGATCCCCTGCCAGAGGCCGACCGAGGCTTCGCGGAAGGCGAAGCTGACCCGGCCCTGCGAGAGCCGGCTCTCCAGCCAGCGGCAGGCGGGCGCGGGAAGCTCGCGGCTCAACTGCCAGAGCACCGCGCCCGCCAGGAGCAGCAGCATGCCCGAGAGGAGCAGCAGCAACCTGGCAAGACGGGAAATATGGGAAAAGAATCGGCCCATGTCAGTCGCGCGATTATCCACCATTGTACCGCCTGGATCGCCGCCGTTCAAGTCGGCGGAAAGCAGGCGGAAAGCGGGCGGCGGAAAGCGGGCGGCGGAAAGCGGGCGGAAAGCAGGATTGTAATGGGAATCGCAGAACAAGGTCGCAGAACAAGGTCGCAGCGCAACCGACAACCGCCTTGCTCCCGTCCCGCGCTTGGCGTATGCTTCCCCCTGCCCCCGCCGCAGAACGCCGGGGAACCCTGACCCCTGCCGGAGGGATGGCTGAGTGGTTGAAAGCACCGGTCTTGAAAACCGGCGTGCCGCAAG
>CAZYRQ010000138.1:0-5357 GCA_964649455.1 uncultured Lentisphaerales bacterium | reverse complement strand
TGTATTCTGGCTCCTGAATTCTGGGTGCGCATCCACTATTGTGGATCGCACCCGTCCACTTGTAGGCCAGGGCGATGGGGCCAGGGCGATGGGGCGAGGGCGATGGGGCCAGGGCGATGGGCGGCGATGGGGCCAGGGGCGATGGGGCCAGGGCGATGGGCCGGCGATGGGGACAGGGGCCGGCGATGGGGACGCGATGGGGACAGAGAAACAGAACCCTCGCCGGCCCCCCAGCGAGTTTTTGAGTATGTCCGGCCGGAGCATCTCCCGGCCGTGCGCGCGGAACTGGCGAACTTCCGCTAACTTCCATTCCGGCACCCTCGCCGACCCCGGCCGCTGTGCTGGTTTCTACCGCCGCAGGCGCCGGGAAATAAAGCGCGCGCAGGCACGCGCAGTCAAAAGATCCATGTGCGTCCCGCCCACCCAGCATGCGCTGTCTTCCCGCGCCTCCTGTGGTTAGCCGCCCCCCTCGATTCTCTCGACCACTCACTACTCACTACTCACTACTCACCACTCACCACTCACTACTCACTAGTCTATTATGCGACTTTAATGTTTATTATCCGGCCCGCGTTTGATTACCACGGAGAGTACTGCTATATCGGCGGGGTTTACACCGGGAATCCGCGCCGCCTGACCGAGGCTGACCGGCCGCACCTTCGCCAGACGTTCGCGGCTCTCGTAACGGATGGCGGGTATTTGCCAGTAATCAACCCAGCCGGGGATCTGTACCGACTCCTCGGCCTGCATCTGCCGCGCATGCTGGGCCTCTTGCTTCAAATAACCGCGGTAGCGGAAATAGATCTCGATTTGTTCAATCACCGCTTCCGGAAGATCGCGCGCCGACGCGAGGTCGCGGTAGCGGGCACCCGGTTTCTGAAGCGCCTCGCCGGGCGCGCCGCCACCGCCCCACGGCTGTGTTGGCCATTCCAGCCGCGCGGTCTCCTCGGCGATCAGGGCGCCGAACCGCACCGTTTCCGCCATCACATCCGTTTCCACCAGACCCAGCCGCACGGCGTGCGCCTGCAGACGGAAGCGTGCGTTGTCCTGACGCAGGAGCAGGCGGCACTCGGCCCGCGAGGTGAACATGCGGTAGGGTTCATCGGTTCCCTTGGTGATCAGATCGTCGACCATGACGCCGATGTAGGCTTCGTGACGTCCGATAATCATCGGCGGTAACTCGCGTATCACGAGCGCCGCATTCACGCCGGCGACAAAACCCTGCGCGGCGGCCTCCTCGTAGCCCGTAGTGCCGTTGATTTGGCCCGCCAGGTAGAGGCCACGGATCCGCTTCGATGCCAACGTGGCGTCGAGTTCACGCGAGTCGATCGCGTCATATTCGATGGCATAGGCGTAGGCCAGGAACTCGGCCCGTTCCAGACCAGGCACCGAACGCGTCATCAACTCTTGAGTCGGTCGCGGCAGACTGTTGGAGATGCCGTTGGGGTAGATCGAGCACGTGTATCGTCCCTCGGGTTCCAGAAAGATATGGTGTTCCGGACGGTCGGGAAACTTGACTACTTTGTCCTCGAACGAGGGGCAGTAGCGGACGCTTGTGCCTGTGATGCCGCCCCCGTAGAGCGCACTGGAGCTCAGATTATCCCTGACGATCCGTGCGGTTTCAGCCGTGGTATGGGTCAAGCCGCAGGGAAGTTGTTCGCTACCCGGCGGCCAAGGTGTCGCGATATCGATGCTATCCGGCGGAGAGATGTCGGCGATGGGGATTTTGTTCCACGTGGAACAATCATCTCCAGGCGATCCGGCGGCGGCCTCTCCTCCGCGGAATTGTTCCACGTGGAACATTTCCGACTTCGCATCGGTGCATGCGCCCACAGGACGGCGGTTTGAAAGCGCCAGAAAGGGCACGGGGTTCTCACCGAGCACGAAATCCACGCGTTTCCAGTCAATCGAACGGGCGTGGAGGCGCGGCGGCGTGCCGGTTTTCAGACGACGCAACTCAAAACCAAGCCGGCGCAGACTGGAGGAGAGGCCATCCGAGGCCGGTCGTCCGCCCCCGCCGCCGGAAATAACCTCGCCGCCGATGTGGATGCGCCCCCCCAGCGCGGTTCCCGCAGTCACCACAACCGTCCGTGCTGGAATCTCGCCGAGGCTTTCGACTCTGATGCCCTTGACGCCGTGCCCGCCGGGTTCGACCCAGAGGCCGGCGCAGTCGCCCTCCAACCACGAAAGACCGCCCTGACTGGCGACCCTATGCTGCATCCGCCGGGAATAGAAGTGCTTGTCGCATTGGATCCGGGTGGCCTGGACGGCCGGCCCGCGGCTGCGGTTGAGCACCCGGAACTGTATGCCTGTGGCATCGGCGTTGCGCCCCATCTCGCCGCCGAGGGCGTCCAGCTCGCAGACGAGGTGCGACTTTGCCAGGCCGCCAATCGAGGGATTGCAGGGCATGCAGGCCAGGTCGGCGAAGCGGTGCGTCACCAGCAGCGTTCGGCACCCGAGCCGGACGGAAGCCAACGCGGCCTCGCAGCCGGCGTGTCCGCCGCCGACCACGATAACGTCCCAGCAGACGGCACCGGGGGCTCTGGCGCAACAACGTCTTTGATTCATTCCTTCGCTGTTCATAACCTGTGAACACTCTGCCGTGCAGCCTCCGGCGGGACGCAGAAATGCGCAGTTCTGCCCATTTTGCCCAAAATAACCGCACGGCACCCTGATAACAACTCAGGCAATAATATTGTTGCCCATTCGCTGCCGGACGCTCATAATATGGCACAAATGCGCCGTCGGCGCCATGAATTATGAATGGTGATTCACAGCCTGCCGCATCCCCCAGTCCAGGGGTGGTCGAACCGCGCACGATGCGGCTCGACCTCCCTCCGGAAGGTTTCGTGCTCGAACAGGGTGGCGTCCTGAAGCAGGTCGACGTGGCCTACGAGATCTGCGGCCAGATGGCGGCGGATGCATCGAACGTGATCTACGTCTGCCACGCCCTGACTGGTGATGCCCATGTGGCCGGCATCCGCCCGGGCGAGACGCAACCGGATGGCTGGTGGGAGGGCATGGTCGGGCCGGGCAAGGGCATCGACACCGATTACTACTGCGTCATCTGCTCCAACATGCTCACGGGCTGCAAGGGCACGACGGGACCTTCGTCGATCAACCCCGACACCGGCGAACCGTACGGCTCGACCTTCCCGTCCGTCACGGTGCGCGACATGGTCGCGGTGCAGTACCGCCTGTTGCAGCAGCTCGGCATCCGGCGCCTGGTGGCGGTCGTCGGCGGCAGTTTCGGTGGCATGCAGGTTCTCGAGTGGGCCATCCGCTATCCCGAATATATCGGTCGCGGCATCGTTGTCGCCGCCGCCGCGAGCCTGAATGCCCAGGCTCTGGCTTTTGATATTATTGGACGTCGGTCTATCACCGAGGATCCGCGCTGGAAGCTTGGAAATTATTATGCGTCTATGCGCAAGCCGAAGCTCGGTCTCGGCCAAGCCCGCCGGCTGGCGCACATCACCTATCTTTCCGAGGCCTCGATGGCCGACAAGTTCGGCCGCGCGCGGCGGCGGGCGTGGATCGAAGGAAGCGAACTCTTCAAGCTGAAGGCGCGCCTGCGTTTCCGCACCACCTTCGAAGTCGAGAGCTATCTTGACCACCAGGCACGCAAGTTCATCGGCCGCTTCGACGCCAATTCCTACCTGCACATCACGCGCGCGATGGACGAGTTCGACCTGCGCGAGCAGCACGGCAGTCTGGAGCAGGCCTTCGCGGGTATCCAGGCCCCGCTGCTGGTCGTCTCGCTGAGCGGCGACTGGCTCTTCACTCCGGAACAGTCCGAGGAGCTGGTCCGGGCGCTGCTGACCCTCGGCAAGCCGGTCTCCTACTTCCACCTGAAGGCCCCCGCCGGCCACGACGCCTTCCTGACGCACATCGACGAGCTGGCGCCCGTCATCCGCGCCTTCCTGCCGTGGATCGGCATGCGCGCCGAATGCCGAGACAAAACGCTTGACATTCAGACCGAGACTGCCGACGAGCTCGTGGCGCAGGCCATCGCCCCCGGCAGCCGCGTGCTCGACCTGGGCTGCGGCTGCGGTCGCCTGCTGCAGGTGCTCAAGGAACGCCGGCAGGTTGTCGGGATCGGGGTCGAGATCGACTTTGCGCACTCCCTGGCGACCCTCGATCGGGGCTTCAATGTGATCCTCGACGCTCCCGCGGACGGGGAGGGGGCCGACGAAGACCGCGGCCTCGCGCTCGTTCCGGACGACAGTTTCGACACCGTCGTCCTGAGCGAGACCCTGCAGGAGACGCGGCGTCCGCACCGGGTGCTCGACGAGGTGCTCCGCATCGCTCCCCGGGCCATCGTCACCTTCCCGAACTTCGGCTACCTGACCACGCGGCTGAAACTGCTCGTCACCGGACGCATGCCCAAGGACCGCCATCTGCCCAACGAGTGGTACGACACGCCCAACATCCATCTGTTCACCTTCCGCGACTTCCTGGATCTCTGCCGGCGCGAGCGGATCACAGTCCGTAAGATCCATCACCTTGCCACATCGTTTCTCGGACGCCTTTTGATCGCCATCGGACGGCCCAACGCCGGCGCGGAACGCGTGATTGCCCAGATCGCCCGCGACAAGGACGGGCCAGCAACGGAGCCACCGCATGCAAGCCTGGATTGAAGACCGTCTCGACGCGCTGGCCGGGCAGCTTTCGCCCTGCCGCAACTGCCCCGTGGCCAACACGGAGCGCCAGATCAACCTGCCCGGGCAGAAGGCCGTCATCCAGGTCCTCGAGAACCTGATGGCGCTCCTCTTCCCGGGCTGCCACGGGCACGAACCGGTCGCCCACGAGAGCGCCGATGAGGCGCTCCGCCGCCAGCTCGCCGAGACCGCCGTCCAACTGGCCGACCAGGCCCGGCGCGCCTTCGCCTACCAGTGCGCCCACGACCAATGTATCGACTGCGGCGACTGCCGCGGGCGCGGCGAGGCCGCCGCAGCGCGGCTGCTGGATGCCCTGCCGGAAATCCGCGCCACGCTGCAGGAAGATATCCGCGCCGCCTACGAGGGCGACCCGGCCGCGCGCTCGACGATGGAGATCGTCATGAGCTACCCCGGCCTCTTCGCCATCGCCGTGCACCGCCTCGCCCACACCCTCTACCGCGCCGGGGTGCCGCTCATTCCCCGCGTCATGAGCGAGCATGCCCACACGCGCACGGGCATCGACATCCACCCCGGCGCGACCATCGGCCCCGGCTTCTTCATCGACCACGGCACCGGGGTCGTCATTGGCGAGACCTGCGTCATCGGCGAGCGCGTCAAGCTCTACCAGGGAGTCACCCTCGGCGCGCTCAGCTTCGCCAAGGACGAGCACGGCAATCTGGTCAAGGGCATCAAGCGCCA
>CAZYRQ010000137.1:0-5371 GCA_964649455.1 uncultured Lentisphaerales bacterium | reverse complement strand
CGATCGTGCCGACGCTCAGCAGGTAGGGGCGTTCGAGCCCCCGCCGGCGCCGGAAGGTCTCGATGGCGTCGTCCGGAGGACGTCGGAACGTCTCGTCGACGCCCGGGTAGGTCACGTGGATCCGCCCCTGCGTCTCGGGATAGAGGGCGGCGATCTCGCCGGCGCCGAAGTGCGAGATGGCGAAAATCGCGTCGGCTCGCCGGAGCGTCGCGGCGATCCGCGACGCGAGATAGGCACGGTTGCGGGCCTCCGCGCAGTCGGGCAGCCGGGCGAAGCTCATGTCGTGAACCGAGACGACGGCCTTGCCGCGCCGCAGCGGCGGGATGATGAAGTTCGTGAAGTGGTAGAGGTCGGCGGCGCCGGCGAGGGCATCGAAGGGCGGCAGGCCGACCCGCTTCCAGAGCTGCTGGACGAGCGCGCCCGGCAAACGGCGCCAGGGCCGGGCCTCCGCCCCGGGCACGTCCGGCCCCTCGGCCCGGCGCGAGAAGTCCAGGTAGAAGAGCCGGAGGGTGTCCGCCCTCCCGAGGCACGGCATCAGGTGCCGGGCGAGCTGGCGCGTGTAGCGACCGATGCCGGCGCGTTGCGCGACCGCAGGTTGGTAATCGAGGCAGACTTGCATGACGCGTGCTTAGGATACCGTGTTAGCGCGTCCGCGCGCAAGCCCTTCCGTCAGCCCTTCCGTCAGCCCGTCAGCCCTTCCGTCAGAGAGTCGCGGAGGAGCGGCTAGGCGAGACGCCTTCGCCCTACCTGGCGGACAGGCAGGAATGCCTGATTTTATCGCTTGCCGTTCGTGATCAGATAGACACAACTCTGCACGCGGCGGGTGCCGACGTGGTCGAATTTGCCGTTGTCGGACGGTCGGTTCTTCAGCTCCAGTTTACCGCCGTCCCGAACCAGTATCTGGCAGGATCCGCCGCCGTCGATGGTCAGGCCGTCGGTACACCCCATCAGGCTGAGGAAATAGCAGGCGCCATAGAGATTCAACCCGGGGGCAATCGCGGGAAACCGGCCGTCGGACGTCATCAGGACGATGCGGCGTGCTGCCGGGTTGAAACCGATCGCGGTGTGCGGCGTGCTGCCGCTCAGGAGCGCGTTCCAGTGCTGATCAGGCTTCGCCTGGGTGGATGCCCCGTCCTTCCAGACATGGTAGCCGAGGATCGCGTTGTCGTACTGCTCCAGGTTGTTTAGATTGTCCAGCACGGGAAACGCGCCGTTCTTGAACATCATGCCGGTCTTGCTGTCGTAGCCGGGCGGGGCCTCGTAGACGGTGCCGTCGATCTTGAGCGGATAGTAAGGCGTCGGCGGCACATAGCGAAAATAGGCGCCGTTGATCGCGGCGATTGTGCGGCGATCATCCTGAACCATCTGTCCCACCGTCTTCAACATGGCCCCACTCTGGGCCAGTTGGAAACTGACATCGGCCTGATCCCAGTCCACCACGACAAAGTAGACGGAGACCGGGAACTTCTTGATGATCCGGTTGCGGCGGAGCAGGTAGTACCCCCGCTCCGTCTCGATCACAGTCGAGAGTGCGCCATCGGCGAGCTTGATGGCCGCCGCCTTCACCTGCGGCTCGACCGTCTCCATACCGGCATGAAACAGGGGAATCTGGCTCGACCGGTCTTTGAAGCGCTCCTGGGCGACTTTCTCAAAAGCCTTCTTGTCGCCCTGTTTCAGCTCCCGCCTGACTTCGTCGAGTGTCTTGATGGCGTCCGGCGTTCCCGCCTTCAGGAAGAGCTGGGAGACATCGTAGAACTCACCCAGATCGCGGGGGATGAAGTTGTCAAAGAAGTAGTGGTAGTAGGTGACGCCCGGCGCCAGCTTCTGCACATCGTGTTCAAGCAGTTTGAGGCTGCGGAGTTCCTGCGGGAAGCTGTCGGGAAAACCGGCGGGGGCGGCCGCCCAGGCCGGCACAGCCCGGATTACCGCGAACAAAACGAACAACACGAGTAGCAAGCGTTTCATGGTATTCCTTTCAAAAACTCACACCCAACTCCAGGGCCAGCACAGTCAGTTGATCCCAGCCGCCCCCGGAGGCGCGGTCGGACTGCATCATGGCGTAGAAACAGCTCTTGATGTTCTTGGCGAGCTCGGCCGTCACGCCAGTCGCAAAACGGTAGCGGTTGAACCGGTCACCGCCGGAGAGACCGGGCTTGTCCTCGATATATCCTTCAGTGAAGGCGTAGGGGTTGATCTTGAAGGCCGTCAGTTTCCAGGGCGACTTGACGCGGAGGCGGTTGCGGTAGCGCAGGTAGTCGTCGCCTCCGTCGTCCTTCATGCGCCACTCGATACGGCTACGGTCGTCGAGACCCCACGCGGCTAATCTGGTCTTGAACGTCACATCCAGCGTGGGGCGCTGCTCGTTCTGCCAGTAGTGGTCGCCATCGCCGACCTTCGTGTAGCTGACCGAGTTGTCGGCCTGCTGTTTGGACGTGTAGACCGGCTTGTTCTTGCGATCCTGGATCACGCGGTGGCCGAGGCCGATGTTCATCCAGTCGTTCACGTCGTACTTCAGCATGCAGAGCGACTCCTCGTCGAAGAACTCGCTGGCATCGTCCTGGTAGCGCAGCTCCTCCTCAACACAGGCCGAGAACCCGTGCGGCAGCTTGCCCTCGGCAAAGAATTTCAGCCAGAGCTGGGTGTCGCCGCCCCGCGCGCACGGCAGAACCGAAACCCACGTAAGGCCGGCCATGGCCAGCGTGCTCATCCAACGCTTGTTCATCTTCTATGTCGCCTCAGTAGTGAGGAGTATGTCTAACAGAAATCTCACGCGCCGTCCATTCACGCGGATGGCGCGAGGGGGGAGGGGAACGGCCAACTGCACACTGCGAACGGCAAACTGAATGCCTAGCCGCCGGCGGCGGCGCGGGCCAGGTCGAGCATCGGCTTGAGCACGGTGTAGGCGATCAGCAGGACCGCGAGGCCGACGACGAGGATGAGGGCCGGCTCCATCAGCCCCAGCAGGCGGGTCAGGTGTCCCTCGTAGCCCTGGCGGCAGCGCATCGCCGCCTGATCGAGCATCTCCTTGAGATTGCCGGCCGATTCCCCCACCCGCACCCACTCGGCCAGATGCGGGGCCAGGGGCGGCAGGTCGGCCAGGGCCGACGAGAGGCTGCCGCCCTGCCGCACCGCCGCAGCCGCCTCGGTGCCAAGCATGGCGAGCCACGAACTGCCGGTCGCGCTGCTCGCCACCGACAGCGCCTCCTGCGGCGGTACGCCGGCCTGCACCAGCAACGACATCGTGCCGGCAAAGCGCAGGCTCCAGAGTCGCGGCAGGATCGACCGCGCGACCGGCAGCCGCAGCAGACTGCGCTCGACGCGTGCCGCGAGTCGCGCGTCATGCCGGGCGGCCTGCCGTAGCCAGAGGGCCGCCACCGCTGCGGCAACGCCCGCCAGCAGCAGGAGCAGCAGCAGCCGCGGGCCCCAGAGGGCTACCTGCCGCGTGGCGGCGGGCAGTCCGTCGCCGAACTGGTCGAAGATCTGCGTCGCCCGCGGCAGCACGACGAACATCATCAGGCTCAGGAGCGTCAGCGCCAGCACGAGGACGGCCACCGGATAGAGCAGCGCGGCCCGCAGGCGGCCCGCCACGGCCAGCTGCGCCTCGATGAAGTCGGCCAGCTGCTCCAGCATGGCCCCCTGCAGGCCCGTCTGCTCGGCGGCCTGGAGCGCCGCGCGCTCGAAGGGGGGGAGCCGCGTCTCGGCGACGGTCATCGCCCGGCTGAGCGGCAGGCCGTCGCGGATCCGGTCGCGCAGCCCCGCCAGAAACCCGCGCATCGGCCCGCCGGTCTGGCGCTCGTCCAGCAGCAGACCGAGCGCGCGTTCGAGCGTGAAGCCGGCGCGCAGCAGCACGCCCAGCTCGCGGTACACGCGCGCGCGGCCCTCGATGCCGAGAGAGGCCGCCGACGCCGCGCCGGTCAACCGCTCGGTCAGGATGCCCTGCTGTTCCAGCCGCAGCCGTGCGAGCTTCGGCGTCTCCGCCTCGATCCAGCCGCGTCGGCGGCGTCCAGCGGCATCCTGCCCCGTGTAGGCGTATACGCTCACGCCGACAGGGCTCCCGCGACCTCGCGCAGATCCGTGAGACCGCTCTGGAGCTTGGCGAGGGCGTCGTCGACGAGCGGGCGCATGCCCGCAGCCACCGCCGTCCGCCGCAGTTCGGAAGCATCGAGGCGGCCCGAGCGGATCGCAGCGCGCACGGCCTCGTCGCAGACCATCAGCTCGAAGAGCCCCTTGCGTCCGCTGTATCCCTCGAGGCAGCGCCCGCAGCCCACGGCCTCCCAGAGCGTGCCGTCGGCCAGCCGCTCGCGCCAGCCGGGATCGGCGTCGCTGGCCCGCGCCGCCGCCTCCCCGTCGATTGGCCGGCGGCAGTGCGGGCAGAGCGTGCGGACCAGCCGCTGGCCGAGGACGCCGCGCAGGCAGGAGGCGAGCAGGTAGGGCTCGATGCCCATGTCGACCAGGCGCATGACGGCCGCCGGCGCGTCGTTCGTGTGGAGCGTGGTGAAGACGAGGTGGCCGGTCAGCGAGGCGCGCACGGCGATCTCGGCCGTCTCCGCGTCGCGGGTCTCGCCGACCAGCACGACGTCGGGATCCTGGCGCAGGATGTGGCGCAGGCCGCTGGCGAAGGTCAGGCCGATCTTCGGCTTGACCTGGATCTGGCCGATGTTGTCGAGCCGGTACTCGATGGGATCCTCGATGGTCATCACGTTGCGCCGCGCGGCATCGATCCCGTTGAGGGCGGCATAGAGCGTGGTCGTCTTGCCGGATCCGGTGGGGCCGGAGACGACGAGCATGCCGTTCGGGAGGCGCAGCAGGCGCTCGAACCGCCCGATCTCCGCTGCATCCATGCCCAGCGACGTCAGCGGCAGGCAGGCATCCTCGCGGTTCAGCAGGCGCAGGACGACCCGCTCGCCGTCGGCCACCGGCACGGTCGAGACCCGGATGTCGAGCAGGCGGTCGCCGACGCGCACCTGGGCCATGCCGTCCTGCGGCAGGCGGCGCTCGGCGATGTCCATGCGCGCCATCACCTTGAGCCGCGACACGAGCGCGGCCTCGAGATGCTTGGGCGGCTCGGCGCGGTTGTAGAGCACGCCGTCGATGCGGTAGCGCACGGCCAGGCGCGACTCGAAGGGCTCGAAATGGATGTCGGAGGCGTGCTGTTTGACGGCCTCGAGCAGGATCAGGTTGACCAGGCGCGTGACAGGGGCCGCCCCGGCCGCCTCGAGCAAATCGCCGGTGCGCGCCACTGCGTCCCCGCTTCCGGCGGCGGCGCTCCCGGCCTCCGCCCCGGCGGCGTCGAGCGCGCGGATGTAGCCACCGGCGTCGGCATCGGCATGGGTGGCGTAGCCGCGCGCGATCGCCTCGCGCACGACGGCCT
>CAZYRQ010000136.1:0-5403 GCA_964649455.1 uncultured Lentisphaerales bacterium | reverse complement strand
CAAAAACTTCCGGGGTATCGAATCAACCACCCGGTTTCGTGGCGGCGCGGCAGGCTCCTAGGGTTTCAGTTCCGGCAGGCTGACCCACTTGCGCCGACGCCACGATTCGAGCCCCTTCTCCGCGAGCTGCACGCCCTTGGCACCCTCCAGCAGGGTCCAGGGGAAGGGTTCGCCGGCGACGACATGCCGCAGGAAGCACTCCCACTGCACCTTGAAGGCGTTCTCGTAGTCCTGCTGATCGGGGAGCTTCTGCCAGCCGGCGTGGAAATCGACGGTCTGCGGGATGTCGGGGTTCCAGACCGGCCGCGGCGTGGCGCCGTAGGGCTGGATCCAGACGTCGCGCAGCCCGGCCACGGCGGAGCCCGCGGTGCCGTCCACCTGCACGGTCAGCAGATCGTCGCGCCGCACGCGCGTGCACCAGGAGGCGTTGAAGTGGCAGATCACGCCGTTGGCCAGCTCGAAGGTCGAGTAGGCGGCATCGTCGGCGGTGCAGGCGTAGGCGCGGCCCGACTCGTCGACGCGGCGGTCGATGTGCGTCGCGCCGAGGCAACTGACGGCCTTGACGGGGCCGAAGAGGTTGTCGAGGAGGTAGCGCCAGTGGCAGAGCATGTCGAGGATGATGCCGCCGCCCTCCTCGCGGCGGTAGTTCCAGCTCGGGCGCTGGGCGGGGATCGTGTCGCCCTCGAAGACCCAGTAGCCGAACTCGCCACGGACGGCAAGCACGCGTCCGAAGAAGCCCCGGTCGAGCAGCGCCTTGAGCTTGCGGAAGCCCGGCAGCCAGAGCTTGTCCTGCACCACGCCGTGGCGCACGCCGGCCTTCCGGGCCAGCTGGTAGAGCGCATAGGCCTCGCGCGTGGTGGCGGCGGACGGCTTCTCGCAGTAGATGTGGCGCCCGGCGCGGATGGCGCGCGCGATTGCGGCGGCGCGCGGCAGGGTGCCCTGGGCGTCGAAGTAGACCGGATAGGCGGGATCCGCCAGCGCCGTGTCGAGGTCGGTGGTCCACTTCAGTCCGCCGGCCTGGGCGGCCAGCGCCGCCAGCTTCTGCGGATTGCGCCCGGCGAGCAGCGGCTCGGGCATGATGCGGTCGCCCGACGGCAGCGCGACGCCGCCCTGGCGGATGATCGGCAGGATCGAGCGCAGCAGGTGCTGGTTCGTCCCCATGCGTCCCGTGGCGCCGTTGAGGACGAGGCCGAGGGTGTGGAGGCGGGGTTTGGTCATGGCTTCTCCGTGCATTGCGGGCGGGCGCCCTCCGGCAGGGGCGGCGCGTCGACGCCGGCGCGCGGCAGCGTGCCGGCCAGCTCCTGGCGCCAGTGGGCGACCTCGCCGGCCGGGCCGTAGCAGTAGAGCAGGCGCGCGGGCGCGGCGCCGGTGTTGGTGGCCTGGTGGAAGACCTTCGGGGGGATGAGAACCGCCTGTCCCGCCGCGAGGAGCCGCCGTTCGCCGCCGAGGCACATCTCGATCTCGCCCTCGAGGACGAGATAGGCCTCCTCCTGTTCCTGGTTGTGCCACGGCACCTGGCCGCCGCCGGGGTCGAGCGTGACCATGCCGATGGCGAAGGCGCGGGCCTGGAGGGGCGAGGCCCCGCCCACCACGTTCTGGGTCAGGCGGCGCGCCGGGTAGCGGCGGCCGGGGATGGCGGCAAGATCGGCAATCTGCATCGGTTCTCCAGAAGGCCACGGGGATCCAACGCGTGCGATCCCCGACGATTCCATGGGGCTTTTATAGGCACCGGGGATGGAAAAGGCAAGCGGGAGTTTTTCGACGAGGTTGCTGTTGGCGTGGATGGGATGTACAATCTCCGCATTCCCAAGCCTGTGCTATCCACTGATTGCACAACAGTATCGTGCAGACATGAGGGTGACCGGAATGGACTATTCGCACTACATCACACGGGACCGCGCCGTGGAGGACGATCAGCCCGTGCCCGCCGTGCTGGTGCTCGCATGAGGATGGGTGAATTAGGCACCGACTCACTCCGCTCGCCGACGCGTGTCCGTGCCGGCGTGGCGGCGGAGGACGCCGGATGAAGAGCCCCATGCTGCCCGCCGACCACCATGCCGCCGTGCAGCGCGCGCTCGAGCTGGGACGCTCCGGCAGACCCGAGGCGCTGGGCGAGCTGGTCGCCCTGCTCGCGCGGCCCTCGAACGAAGTGCAGCGCCTCGCGGCGTCGGCCATCGGCAAGCTGGCGCCCTTCGTCGCCGATCCGGAGCGGGCCGTGGCGGCGCTGGCGCCGCTGGCGCGCGCGGCCCGTCACCCCCAGACGCAGCAGTACGCCATCCGCGCCCTGCGGGCGTACGGCGCCGCGGCCGCGGAGCAAGTCCGCGATCTGCGCGACGTCGCCCGCAACCCCGGCGTGCGCGACTATGTCCGCGAGGCGGCGGCCTCCGCGGCCGACGCCATCGAGCAGGCCGCAGCCGATGTCGCGGCCTGCGTCCGCCATCGCTGCCAGCGCTGCAACGCCGGCCTCTTGCAGCAGGAGCACGAGCGCGCGCAGGCCGCCTTCCAGCGCGACTACTGCGACCGCTGCTTCGACGAGGTCTTCCTCGACCGGCGGCGCTTCGAGGCGCAGGTCGAGCTGGCCAAGACCGTCGAGGCCCGCGACGGCACGCTTGTGCAGTCCGCCGGCGAGCGCCGCATCGCCGACTGGCTGGCGGCGCACGGCATCGCCTACCGCTACGACGCCAAGTTCCGCATCCTCGGCGAGTTCCAGATCCGACCCGACTTCTTCCTGCCCGAACTCGACGTCTATATCGAGTACTGGGGCCTCGACACGCCGCAATACAAGATGAGCATGTTCAAGAAGCAGACCCTCTACCAGCAGGAGGGCAAGCGTCTGATCTCGGTCTACCCGACCGACCTCCCACACCTCGACGCACACCTCACCGCTAAGCTCCGCCTCTTCGGCTTCATCCCACCCGCCACCTGACGATCCGCGGCGTCAGCGAGCGCAAGCGAGTTGACGCACACCCCGCACACCAGCTCCCCCCGTCCGGCGCGCCGACTCACTCCGCTCGCCGATGCGTGTCCGTGCCTGCCGTGTCGATCCTACAGTACCGGCATGCGGCGGCGGATCACGGCGCCGAGCGCCGGTTCGAGGGTGGCCTCGAGGCGACATGGCGCCGTCGTGCCGCGCGCCAGGATCCGACCCCAGGGATCGACGATCAGGGAGCGGCCGTGGCTCTTCACGCCGGTCTGTGCATTGACGCCGCACTGGTTGGGGGCGACGACCCAGCACTGGTTCTCGATGGCCCGCGCCCGCACCAGCACCTCCCAGTGGGCGCGGCCGGTCTCGTCGGTGAAGTCGGAAGGGATCAGCAGCAGGTCGGCCCCCTGCGCGGCATAGCCGCGGTAGAGTTCGGGAAAGCGCAGGTCGAAACAGATCGAGAGTCCGCTGCGCCACCCGGCGATCCGCGCGGAGCAGGGCTGCGTGCCGGGCGTGTAGCACGCGCGCTCGCTGACCACGGTGCCGTCCGCGAGGCAAGCGCGGAAGAGGTGAATCTTGTGGTAGGCCGCGCGCCGCCGTCCCCGGCGGTCGACGAGCAGGGAGGTATTGTAGACACGCGCGCCCGCGCGTTCGGCCACGCTGCCGCCCAGCATCCAGCAGCCGAGCCGGACCGCGGTGGCGGCCAGCCATTGCGCGAGGGGGCCGCCGGCCGGCTCCGCCGCCCGGCGCACGGTCTCCCACGTCCCACGGCAGGCGAAGTTCTCCGGCAGGACGACCAGATCGGCGGTGCCGGGAGCTGGCAGGAGCGCCTCGATCGCGGCCAGATTCGCTGCGGGCTCCGCGCCGGAGGCCGTCTGGAGGGCCACGACGCGCAAGGGGGGGCGCGGCATCGCTACTCCACCTCCCGCCGGGCGCGGCCGCCGCAGAGATGCTCTGTTGCCGGAGTGTTCACAAGAAGTGCTACGGTAGAGACTTATGGCCTGTGTGTCAATGAAGACGCACTTGCGTGAAGGCGCACTTGTGTGAAGACGCACTTGTGTAATCGTAGGCGGGCTCGGCAAGCTCGCCGGGCCAGGGTTGCGGCTGTCCGAGTGCGCAATCGTGGTAGACCAGGTAATGCGTGCAGCCGTAGATGATGGCGCCCGAGGGAGTCTTCAAAACGTAGGCGTCGAAGCCAAGCGGTCGTTCACAGACGCGGATTTTCGCTCCGTCCCAGCGTTCCCACTTGCCGTTGTTCACCGATGCCGAACCGGTCGGGAAGTCATTGAAATTTACGCCATGTAGCACAGGCTGCTGGTGGTGACGACGGGACGCATCTTGTTCGGTACGTGGGGATTGGCGGTGGCGCGGATTGCATTCTGGCCCCTGAACCCTGGCACCTAGTGCAGCACGGACCCGATGGCCTGGCTCAGGCTGCCGGCCTGCGAATAGCGCTGCGGCACGCCCAGACGCTGGTAGAGGCGGGATGCCCAGTTGCGGCGGGCATACGGCGGCGTCACCAGACAGACCGGACGGGGCGCGGCCAGCCCGGCCGCCTCGTCGAGATCCAGCACGCGCAGCACGCCGGGCAGATAGGCGCCGTCGCGGTGCGAGCCGGGCTGGTTCTCGGTGATCACGCCGGCAATCGTCTCGTCGAAGGCCGCCTGGTAAAGGCAGGCGGCGCCGGCATCGCCCCGCCCGTACAGGTAGACCCGGTGATCGCAGAACTCGGGCAGCCCCCGCAGGAACGGCAGCACCTGGGCCATCTCCTGCAACTGGATCAGGGTCGGGGCCAGACCCACCAGCGCGCCGCCGCGCAGGATATCCGAGGTCATGCAGGGGCCACTGGCGTTCCAGCCGGCCGTGCGTCCCTCGATTGTCACCACACTGTAGCCGGTGTCGGCCAGGCGTCCGTAGATTTCGTTGGCGAGTTCGTCGGTATCGCACCAGGCGACGATCATCTGGCGGTTGTCCGCCGGCCGGATCAGCGCCTTGATCCAGAGATCCATCCCCGCCAGCTCCGCGCGCCAGATCCGGCGCCGGGCATAGGGTTGGCCGTTGCCCTCGATCCAGTCGCCGACGAGCCGGCTCGTCAACGGTGCCTCTACGCGGTCGAGGAGGAAGCAGACCTCCTGCCGCACGCGCGCCACGGCCTCCTGGCGCAGGGCGGGCCACGCGTCCGGGCCCTCCGGCAGAGGCAGCGATCCGAGCGGCGAGAGCAGCTCCGGCACCAGATGCATCTTGTTGTTGACGGGCGTGGCGCCATTGAAGACGGTCACGGCGCGCTCGTCCACATCGGGCTTCGGCAACGCCAGTTTCGGACGCGCCTCACCGGCCACATGCCGGTCGAACCAGCCGTTGATCGCGGCATGGGCCTCGGCCGTGACCGCGTGCGGCCCCGGATAGACGAAGCGGTCGCAATGCGCCTCGCACCCGTAGAGCCGGTAGATGCGGCGCGTCTGCTCGACCAGCGCGTGGTA
>CAZYRQ010000135.1:0-5432 GCA_964649455.1 uncultured Lentisphaerales bacterium | reverse complement strand
GGGCAGGCCGGCGGTCCGGATGTCGAGGCGCACGCGTCCCGCCTGGAGATCCCGCACCGCGACGGCGACCCGTTCCACACGCCGGGCGGGCAGGCTCTGCAGCGTCACCGATCCATAGATGCCGCCGAAGCAGTAGAAATCGTCGAAGGGATGGGCCAGCGGCGAGGTCTCGGGAGCGAAGCGGTTGTCGACGACGAGGTGGAGCCGATGCTCGCCGGGCGTGGTCTCGAAGTCGATCTCGATCCCGGTATAAGGGGTATTGCACTCCCCCAGACAGCGGGTGTCCCAATAGATCCGTCCGTAGAGGCCGAGCCCCTCGATGGCGAGCCGCAGGTGTCCCGTGACGCCGGAGATTCGTTGCCGGTAGACACCGACACCCCGCACGTTGCGGCGGGCAAGTTCCGTGTCGAACACGCCCGGGACGGCCTGCAGCTCATGGTAGTCAAGCGTGGCGGGGTCCACCTCGCGGGCCGGGCGGTCGTCGCCGACCCAGCAGAAGCCCCAGACGCCGTCCAGGCTCCGGGTCAGGCGCTGGGGATAGGTTGGATATCGTGCAGGCACGGGTATGCTCCCGCCGGAACCGCGCAGGCGTCGGGTCGCGCGTCGGTCGGCAGGTGTCGAGCGTACCATCTTCATCGCCCCGGCTTCAATGCTGCGTTTGCTGTCGTTTGCTGCTGGTTTGCTGGTAATCGGTTGACCACAGGGCGGGCGCGAGAAGACAGCGCATGGTGAGGCGGGCGGGAGAGAGGTGTGGGGTTATGGGAGAAAGCACGGAACAAGGTGGCGCAGACATGCCTGTCTGTACGGACAGGCAGGAACGCCTGTCCTACCTTGCAGCATGGGCTGGCTAGGGAACTGGAGGGTCGGGCTCCGTCCCGACCGGATAAAGCAGCGGCGGGGATCTCCCCGCCCCGCGCCTTACCTTCGCGTAAGCCACCCTTGGGCTTCGAGGACGAGGACGAGGACGATCCGACGTTCCGCCCGCTCATCACACACTACTCGCGCGCCCCCCTGTGGTCAGCCGATTACCAGAATCATTACCAGAATCTGTAAAGAATGGGGTTTCCTCCGGCGGCGGAAAGGCATACAATGGGGTATAGCGACATTAACCGATTGGAGAAGACCGATGAAATGCGAGTCTGCTGAGAAACGGCGCCGCGCCGGAGCCGGCTTTACCCTGGTGGAACTGCTGCTGGTGGTCACCATCCTCGGCATCCTGGCGGCGGTGGTGGTCGTCAACTTCGCCGGACAGGGCGAGGAGACGCGCCGCAACACGACGCGCGCGAGCATCGCGGCGATCGGCACGGCCATCCAGGCCTACGAGGTGCGGATGGGGCGCTACCCCGACGACCTCGATAAACTGACGGAGGCTACCGAGTCGATGGCCGCCCTGCTCGACAAGACGCGCCTCAACGACTCCTGGGGCACGGCGTTCCAGTACAAGAAGACGGGCAAGTTCGAGTACGAGATCCGCTCGGCGGGCCCCGACGCGCAGATGGGCACCGAGGACGACATCACGAACTAATTTCCGCGCCGCGGCCCCCCGGCCGCCGCCCGCGCGACGGCCATGTCATGACGTCTCTACCGAAACGAGGGCAGGGGGGCTTCACCCTGCTCGAACTGCTGATGGTCGTGGTCATCCTCGGCATCGTCACCGCCGTCTTCGTGCCGCGGATCGGGGCCGGCCTCGCCGGCGCGCGGCTCGCGACCGGTGCGCGCACGGTCATCCAAGCCGCGCGCTACGCCCGCACCATGGCCCTGCTGCACCAGGCCGAGACAGAACTGGTGATCGGCCTCAAGAGCGGCATCGTCCGGGTCGAGGCGGTCGGCGCCCTGCCCCCCCCGACTGCGGCCGACCCCGCCGGTCCGTTGCCCGAGGCCTGGCCGACCGCGGAGGACAACGACGCGGTGTCCGGCGTCACCAACCGACCGGCGGCCGCGATGACCGCGCAGCAGTTCGCGGACGAACTCCGGACGGAGTTCACCTGCGAGGGTATCGGTTTCCGCTTCCTGGGTTATGACGACACGCTGGACGAGCCGGCGTCCGGGCCGGCCGGCGACGAGGCGCCCGAGTGCCGGATCCGTTTCCGGAGCAACGGCATCTGCCGGCCTTTCGGACTGCGCGTGCTGATCGACGACGAGGAGTGGCTGGAGCTGGCCTTCGACATGACCGGCGCGGGAAAGGTGCGGGATGAGGCGCGCTGAACACGGCAGACGCGCAGGCATGACCCTGATCGAGGTGCTTCTGGCGGCGGCCCTCCTCGGGCTCGGGCTGGTCACCCTGCTCGGTGGCCTCTCCAGTTGCCTGGCCGTCATGCGCGCTGCAGGCGAGTTCCAGTCGGCCCAGTGGGCGCTGAGCTTGGGCGAACTGACCTATCCCGTGACCGCGGTCGAGGAGGTCGACGAGCTCGTCGTGGACGGCGACAGCAGCCTGGTCGAGGGGTTCACCTTCTCGCGCACGGTCGATCCCAAGGAGGTGGTGGACGAACTGACGGACGACGGGCTCTATGTCGTCCGCACGCGGATCGCCTGGGGTGCGGGCGGGGAAGGCCAGGCCGAGGAGCTGGTGAGCTACATCTGGCACAAGGGCGGAGGCAGCGTGCGATGAGACGGCCTCCGGCAACCGTCGCCGCTCGCCGCGGCCTGACCCTGATCGAGCTGCTGCTCGCCATCACGCTGATGGCCATCATCGCCTCGGTGACCTATTTCAGCTTCTCGGCCGCCACACGCGCCTGGCGCACGGGCACGGAGACGGCCAATAGCCTGCACCATGCCGACTATGTGCTCGAACAGTTGGTCATGGGCCTCCGCTCGGCCTACTATCCCGACGCCGCCCGGCCCTCCGGCGCCTACGGGCTGACGCTGTCGGACTCGGGCGACGGGGAGACGGCGCGCGACACGCTGGGATGGGTCAAGCTGGGCTCGGCCCTGGTCGGAGCCGACTCCCCGGTCGCCGGCACGCCGCACCGCGTGGAGGTCTCGGTCCTGGATCCCGGCACTTCGGACGAGCCGGGCCTCGCCGAGGGCGGGCTGGCGGTCTCCGCCTGGCGCATCGTGGCCCTGCCCGAGGATTTCGATCCGAAAACATCGGTCAAGCCGATGCTGCTGACGACGCGCGTGGTCGGCTTCAACTGCCGCGTGCTCGACCCCGAAAACAACCTGCAGGAGGGCGACGCGCCCTCGGCCGAGGATGAGTTGACGTGGGAGGACGCGTGGGAGGACGACCGCACCAACCGCCTGCCGTTTGCCGTTGAGCTGAGCCTCTACCTCGATCCGGGACGGGAGCGCGAGCCGCCGATCGAGGTCAAGCGCATCGTCGAGATCCCCTGCGCGCCGCTCTCCTGGCGCGACAAGGGCGCGGCCGGCGGCCGCACTGACACCTCGACAACCGGGCGCACGGCACCCACGCGCACGCCTCGCGGACGAAGCGCGCCTCAACGTTGAGCGTCTGGGTTTGCAGACTAGGAACTTCAAACACGGGTGCACGTAGACCGGACGTTGTGACACCTGGCGCGCCGTCCTGCACCGGCTGCCCCCGCCTTGCCATGTGCCCTATCCCGCGCCCCCTGTCGCCAGTCAAAACAGTGGCCGCACCTACACGGTCACGGTCTCGCCGGCCGTGTGCAGCTCGACCAGGTTGCGTCCGACCACCAGGACGGTGGGCGACGGACCGGGCGTCTCGAGAGTCAGGCGCGTCCGTCGGCCGCGCATCTCGACCTGCACCCGGCTGCCTTGCAGCCGGATGCGGAAGCGCAGCGCCTTCCAACGCGCGGGCAGGTGCGGCGTCAGGCGCGCGACGCCGTCGGCCTGCCAGAGTCCGGCGAATCCCATGACCACCGCCTGCCAGGTGCCGCCCAAATTGGCGAAGTGGAGGCCGCAGATCGTGTTGAGCTGGATGTCCGCCAGGTCAAGGTAGGCGCAGTCACGGAAGTAGCGGTAGGCCTCGTCCAGCAGCCCGAGCCGGGCCGCCATCACGGCGTGCGGCGCGTAGCTGAGCGAGCTGTCGTGAACCGTGCGCGGCTCGTAGAAGGCGTAGGCCCGCTTCATCTGCGCGGGCGTGAAGCGATCCGGCAGGAGGTTCATCATCGTGATAACGTCGGACTGTTTGGTAATCTGGTAGAAGGGCATCGCCTCGTAGGGCAGCGTGCTGTCGATCACCCTGCGGGCGTCCGGCTTGCCGCGGGCCATGTCGAAGGGCGCGCGCCGGAGGTAGGCGTCGTCCTCCAGGTAGAGGTCGCGCCGGCGGTCGTACGGGATCAGGAGACGGCGCGCCGACAGGCGCCAGGTCTTCGGTTCGTCCTCCCGGAAGTTGCAGCGCGCGGCCAGCTTGCTCCAGGCGTCGGGCTGCTCCCGCTTCATGCGCGCGACGGCCTCCGCCGCGAACAGCAGGTTCTCGCGGGCGAGCTGGTTGGTGAAGGCGTTGTTGTGGACGATGACGTCGTACTCGTTGGGGCCACGGACGGCGCGGATCTCGCAGGCTTTGATGGCCGGGTTGTACTGGATACGGCTCTGCCAGAAGCGCGCGGTCTCCAGCAGGATCTCGGTGCCGTAGCGAAAGAGGAAGTCGTCGTCGCCGGTTGCCTCCCAGTACTGGCGCAGGGCGTAGGCGATGTCGGCGACAATGTGGATGGCGTAGTAGGCGCCCACGCCCATCTCCGTCTCCTCCACGCCGTCGTCGCCCGACTTCCAGGCGTACATGGCCCCCTCGAACCAGAGTTCCCGGGCGTGCCGGCGCGCGGCCGGGAGCGTCCGGTGGCGGAAGCGCAGCATGCTCCGCGTGGCGTCCGGGTCGGTGAAGGTGAAGAAGGGCAGCTTGAAGATCTCGTTGTCCCAGAAGATGGATCCCTCGTGCATCTCGCCGCTCAGGCCGCGGGCGCCGAGGCTCACGCGCGAGTCGTGGCGCGGACAGGCCTGCATCAGCTGGAAGAGGTTGAAGCGCACGGCCTGCTGGTCGTCCGCCGCGCCCTCGATCTCGATGTCGGCCTCGTGCCAGCGGCGCTCCCAGACGCGGCAGTGATCCGCGAGCAGCGTCTCGTAGGCCGGCGGCTCGCGCATCGCGTCGGCCAGCAGCCGGGCGTCGTCGCCGTCGCGCGAGGTGTAGAACGTGACCACCTTGGCGAGGGTAGCCGGGCTCCCGGGCTGGAGCCGCGCGCGGAAGGCAGTGCCGAGCCGCGCGCCGCTTGAAGCGTCCTCCGCCTCCGGCACGGCATTGCCGACGGCCAGCGCTAGCGACTGGCCCTCGGAGAGGCAGACGCCGTCCGGCAAAGTCTCCACCTGCACGCGTAGGTAATCCGCCTCCATCGCGAGCAGCTTCAGGTGCCGACGGCCGGGCTGAATCGGCAGCGGAATCGTCGTGACCATGTTGTGCTGGGTGACCCCGGCGTCGATGCCGGCCACCAGTTCGAGGTCGACCGCCGCCTCCAGGGGGCAGA
>CAZYRQ010000134.1:0-5504 GCA_964649455.1 uncultured Lentisphaerales bacterium | reverse complement strand
CGTGACGGTCGCGAGGAGGCCTTCAAGTCCGCCAAGATCACGGCCGCCATCCAGCGCGCCGGCGAGGCGACCGGCGAGTTCGGCGCCGTCGAGGCGCGGCTGCTGACCTTGCGCGTCGTCAGCACCCTGCAGGCGCTGCGCGAGGAGGGCAAGCCCCTGACGGTCGAGTTCGTCCAGGACGTCGTCGAGGAGACGCTGATCACCTCGCCCTACCGCCGCACGGCCAAGGCCTACATCATCTACCGCGACCAGCACGCGCGCCTGCGCGAGATGGTCAGCAAGGCCGACCTGGATCTCATCGACGCCTACCTTGACAAGCTCGACTGGCGCGTCAAGGAGAACAGCAACATGGCCTACTCGCTGCAGGGCCTCAACAACCACATCTCCAGCGAGGTCAGCAAGATCTACTGGCTCAACAAGATCTACTCCGCCGAGATCCGCGAGGCGCACGACAACGGCGCGCTGCACCTGCACGACCTCGGCCTGCTGAGCGTCTACTGCGTCGGCTGGGATCTGCAGGATCTGCTGCTGACCGGCTTCCGCGGCGCGACGGGCAAGGCCGAGAGCCGTCCGGCCAAGCATTTCCGCGCGGCGCTGGGACAGATCGTCAACTTCTTCTACACGCTGCAGGGCGAGGCGGCCGGCGCCCAGGCCTTTTCCAACTTCGACACCCTGCTGGCGCCCTTCATCCGCTACGACAAGCTGAGCGCGACGGAGGTGCGGCAGGCGCTGCAGGAGTTCGTCTTCAACCTCAACGTGGCGACGCGCGTCGGTTTCCAGACGCCCTTCACGAACCTGACGATGGATCTGATCCCGCCCGCCTCACTCGCGAACCAGCCGGTCGTCGTCGGCGGCCAGCCGCGGCCCGACGCCGTCTATGGCGACTTCCAGGAGGAGATGCGCCTGCTCAACACGGCGTTCCTCGACGTCATGAGTGAGGGCGACGCCAAGGGGCGCGTCTTCACCTTCCCGATCCCAACCTACAACATCACGCCCGATTTCGACTGGGAGGCGCCCGGCCTCGACCGCCTCTGGGAGGTCACGGCCCGCTACGGCATCCCCTACTTCGCCAACTTCGTCAACTCCGACATGCAGGCCGACGACGCGCGCTCGATGTGCTGCCGCCTGCGGCTCGACAAGCGCGAGCTGATCAAGCGCGGCGGCGGCCTCTTCGGCGCCAATCCCCAGACGGGCTCGATCGGCGTCGTCACGCTCAACCTGCCGCGCGTCGGCCACCTGGCCCGCGATCCCGACGACTTCATCGCGCGCCTCGACCAGCTCATGCTGCTGGCGCGCAACAGCCTGGAGACCAAGCGCAAGGTGCTCGAACAGTTCACCGACCGCCAGCTCTACCCCTACACCCGCTTCTACCTGCGCCACGTCCACGAGCGCCACGGCTGCTACTGGAAGAACCACTTCGCGACGATCGGTCTGACCGGCATGAACGAGGCGTGCCTCAACCTGCTCGGCCAGGACATCGGCACCCCCGAGGGACAGGCGCTCGCGGCGCGCGTGCTCGACCACATGCGCGACCGTCTCGCCGCCTTCCAGGAGGAGACCGGCAACCTCTACAATCTCGAAGCCACGCCGGCCGAGGGTACCTCCTTCCGCCTGGCGAAGCTCGACCGTCAGCTCTACCCCGACCTGGTCACCGCCGGCACGCCCGAGGCGCCCTTCTACACCAACTCGACGCAGTTGCCGGTCGGCTACAGCCGGGACATCTTCCAGGTGCTCGACCTGCAGGACAACCTCCAGACCCGCTACACGGGCGGCACCGTGCAGCACATCTTCCTCGGCGAATCCGTCAGCGACCCCGCCGCCGTCAAGCAGTTCGTCCGGACGGTCTGCAGCCACTACCGCCTGCCCTACTTCACGCTCACGCCGACCTTCAGCATCTGCCCCGAGCACGGCTACCTGCGCGGCGAGCAGCACGCCTGCCCGACCTGCGGGCACGAGACGGAAGTCTACTCGCGCGTCGTCGGCTACCTGCGCCCGGTCAGCCAGTGGAACGAGGGCAAGCAGGAGGAGTTCCGCGAGCGCAGCACGTTCGCCGTGCCCGGCCCGGCCGCCCGCCCGCGCGCGAAGGTGTAGGCGATGGTGCGCATCGGCGGATTCCTGCCGCTGAGCCTCTGCGACTACCCGGGGCGCGTGGCGGCCGTCGTCTTCACCCGCGGCTGCAACTTCCGCTGTCCCTTCTGCCACAACGGGCACCTGCTGGACGGAGCAGGCGCGCCCGACGACCCCTCCGAGGACGATGTGCTGGCGCGGCTCGCCAGCCTCGCCGCGCGGCTGCAGGGCGTCGTGGTCACCGGCGGCGAACCGACGCTCCACCCGGGGCTGGCCGACTTTCTCCGCCGCATCCGCGGCCTGCGGCTGACCATCAAGCTCGACACCAACGGCTCCCGCCCCGACGTGCTCGCGACGCTGCTTGCCGCGCGCCTGCTCGACTTCGTCGCCATGGACATCAAGGCCCCCTGGCCGCGCTATCCGGAACTGGCCGGCACCGCGTGCGACGTGGCCGCGATCCAGCGCAGCTTAGCGCTGATCGCCGGCAGCGGCCTGCCGCACCAGTTCCGGACGACGCGCGCGACGCCGCTGCTGTCTGAAGCCGACTGCGCCACGATCGCGCGGCAGGTGCCCGTCGGCAGTCCCCACGTGTTCCAGGCCTTCCGCCCGGAGCAGGCGCTCGATCCCCGCCTGCGCCGGGTCATCGGTTAGCCGCAGGGAGGGCGCAGGAAGTGCATGATGAGCGGCAAGGGCCTTCAGGCCCGTGTACACGGTAACAGGGCGTTGTGCCGCGTGGCGCGTCTGCCTGCGACTGCCGCCCGCTTGTCCATGCGCCCCCCGCGCTCCCCTGTGGCCAAGCCCGCCAAGACCCGGCCAAGCCCGCCTGCGCCCGGGGCTTTGACATTTCAGCCGGGATATGAAATAATGCCTTATTCATCTTACCCGATCCCGAACGAATAGGATTTGCCATGGATAAGCTGATTGCGCAACTCGAACAGGCCTCCGTGCCGCAACACGCGGCGCCCTACGACCCCGGTTTCCGTCCGGCGGCGCTCTGGACGCGCGCCTACCGCCGGCTGGCGGCGGCCAGCGCCGGTCGCCGGCCGGTGCGGATTGCGCTGGGGCGGCTCGACGGCATCGTCTTCCACTACACGCTGGAGATCCTACCCTGGAGCGCCGAGACGGCCGAGGCCACCTACCGCTACATCGAGCGCACGCTCAAGTACCTGCTGTGGCAGAAGGGCGGCTGCCACGTCTGGGTCGCCGGCTGTCCCGAGGCGGCGGCGCGGCTCGCGGCCGACTACCGCGCCGGCGGGACGCGCGCCTTCGACGCCGACGTCATGGGCGAGACGATCTTCGGCGCGCCCTTCACGGTCAAAGCCTGCACCGAGGCGGATCTCCCCGCCGCCAGCGAGCCCCAGTTCAAGATGGGCGGCTGCTGGAAGGGCTGCCGCATCGGCTTCGACCTCGGCGGCAGCGACCGCAAGTGCGCCGCCGTGATCGACGGCAAGGTCGTCCACACCGAGGAGGTGCCCTGGTCGCCGGTGACGCAGGCCGACTGGACCTACCACCGCGACGGCATCGAGGACTCGCTCCGGCGCGCCGCCGCCCATCTGCCGCGCGTCGATGCCATCGGCGGCAGCTCGGCGGGCGTCTACGTCAACAACCAGGCGCGCATCGCCTCGCTCTTCCGCGCGATTCCCAAGCCCGACTTCAACGCCCATGTCCGGACGCTCTTCCTCGATATCCAGAAGGCCTGGAATGTGCCGCTCGTGCTGATGAACGACGGCGACGTTACGGCGCTGGCCGGCTCGCTCTCCCTGGAGGACCACCCCGTGCTCGGCATGGCCTTCGGCACGAGCCTCGCCGGCGGCTACTGCGGCTCCGACGGCGGCCTCACCGCCTGGCTCAATGAGCTGGCCTTCGTGCCGATCGACTTCCGCAGCGCGGGCGCGCCGCAGGACGATTGGTCGGGCGATCTCGGCGTCGGCGCGCAGTACCTCTCGCAGCAGGCGGTCGGTCGCCTGGCGACCGCCGCCGGCGCGCCCTTCGACGCGGCCTGCACCGGCCTGCCGGAGCGCCTGGCCGAGATGCAGCGGCGGCTGGCGGCGGGGGATGCGGTCGCCCGCGGCATCTTCACCGCCGTGGGCCGCTTCCTCGGCTATGCCGTCGCGCATGCCGACAGCTTCTACACGCTCAAGCGCTTCCTGGCGCTGGGCCGCGTGACCTCCGGCGGCGCGGGCGACATCATCGTCCGCGAGAGCACGCAGGTGCTCCGCGAGGAGTTTCCCGACGTGGCCGAGCGCGTCCGCATCGAGATGCCCGACGAGAAGTCGAAGCGCCACGGCCAGGCCGTGGTCGCCGCGAGCCTGCCGCCGGACGACCAGATCAAGAGCTAGTGGATTTTGGGCCCGCCGTCCGGGGCGTCTCCCCGCGGCGCACAGGCCCGGTAAAACCGAGGACACATGAAATTCTCAAAGCAAGGGGCCTGTCTCTTCATTCCCGACGGGAAGCCGGAGCCCGAGGCCTTTTCGCGCGTCACCCACCTGGCGGTCGGCGCACACCAGGACGATATCGAGTTCATGGCCTTCCATGGCGTGCTGACCTGCTATCGCCAGCCGGGCAAGTGCTTTGCCGGCGTCACCTGCACCAACGGCGCGGGCAGTCCACGCGCCGGAGTCTATGCCAACTGCTCCGACGAGGAGATGATGGCGATCCGCCGCGGCGAGCAGAACGAGGCGGCGCGCATCGGCCAGTACGGCTTCATGGCGCAGCTCTTCTACTCGAGCAAGGAGATCCGCGACGCCGCCCAGACCGCGGTGGTCGACGATCTCGAGGCCATCCTGCGGGCCGCGCAGCCCGAGGTGCTCTACACCCACAACCCGGCCGACAAGCACGACACCCACGTCGCCGTGATGCTCGCCCTCGTCGAGGCCGTGCGCCGTCTGCCCCGGAACCAGCGCCCGAAGCAGTTCCTCGGCTGCGAGGTCTGGCGCGACCTCGACTGGGTCCAGGACAACGAGAAGGTCATCTGCGACGTCAGCGGCCGCGAACACCTGGCCATGGCGCTGATGGGCGTCTACGACTCGCAGATCGCCGGCGGCAAGCGCTACGACCTGGCGACCATGGGCCGCCGCCGCGCCCACGCGACCTACTTCGAGTCGCATGGCGTCGACAAGATCGAGATGCAGAACTTCGCCTTCGACTTGACGGCGCTCCTGAACGACGACACACTCACGCCCCGCGCGCTGGTCACGGCCGCCATCGGGCGCTTCCATGACGACGTGGTCAAGCGCCTCGGTGTTCGCGCCGCCCGCTGATTCACGACACCACATCCGCTAGAAAGTGCAACGACATGGAAATCATCATTCTGCCCGATGCCCAAAAGGCCTCGGAACTCTGCGCCGCAGTCATTGACCGGGCCATCCGCGCGAAGCCGGATCTGGTGCTGGGCCTGGCCACCGGCAGCTCGCCCGTCCCGATGTACCGCGACCTCG
>CAZYRQ010000133.1:0-5512 GCA_964649455.1 uncultured Lentisphaerales bacterium | reverse complement strand
CCCTATCCATTTTTCCAAGCCTCCGGCAAAATAATGTCACAGTTTGCCTGTCCCCATCCCGCGCCATCCCGCGCATTACCCTATCCGTTTTTCCAAGCCTCCGGCAAAAAAAAGCCACAGTTTGCCTGTCCCCATCCCGGTCCCCATCCCGTGCCTCCGGCAAAAAAAAGCCACAGTTTGCCTGTCCCCATCCCGCCCATCCCAATCCTCTCGTTCTGGCACACGCAGCCGAAATGGAGCACCCCGGACAGGCTGTCCGTCTATTACAAGACCTCGGCGGACGGCGCGTGGACCTTGATTCCCGGCGCCTCCTTCACTGCAGAAGTTCCGGTCTGGACGCAGCGCGTTTTCGATCTGCCGGAGGCTTCAGCCACCTACTCCATCGCTTTTGAAGCGAGAAGCGACACGGGGTACGGCGTCTGCATCGACGACGTGGAGGTCTATCCGGCGCTGACCGCGCAGGGCACGCCCCAAGCCTGGCTGACGCAGCACAATTTGACCGACGGCGGCCTGACGTTCGACGAGGCCGATGCGCTGGACAGTGATGGCGACTCGTTCTTCAACTGGCAGGAGTTTATCGCGGGCACCGACCCGACCAACTCCGCGAGCGTGTTCCGCGTACTCGGCGTCGATCCCGGGCCGCCCGTGACCGTCACCTTCGAGCCGGCCACGCCTGACCGCGACTACACCCTGCAATACGTGGACGACCTCGTGAACGGCGTCTGGGACGCAGTCCCCGGCAAGGGGCCGCGCATGGGCGGCGAAGGCGTGGAGGGTGCGATCCACAATAGTGGATGCGCACCCAGAAGTCAGGAGTCAGAATACAGAATCCAGAAGGATTTCACCGCCTTTCGCTGACCAATGCGCCTCTCTTCGTGTCCACACAATTGAAGCCATATCTGGGACGGGCGACAAAGAGCGAAATCGTTGCCGTGCAACTTCTGGATTCTGACTTCTGGATTCTGGATTCTTTGCGATTCAACAACGTTGAATCGCACCCAGGCGTGGACGCGATGGAGGACGAGGGAACCGCCCCGGCCCGCTTCTACCGCATCCGCGTGGAACTGCCCTGAAGATATAACGCAGAGGACGCCAAGGTGTCGCGGAGGCTACAGCCACGCCGCGCCGAGCACCGCCAGGCCGTAGATGGCGGCGGTCTCGGTGCGCAGGACATGGGCGCCCAGCGAGCAGAGCCGGGCGCCTGCCTCGCGCAGGCGTTCGATCTCGCCGGGCGTGAAGTCGCCCTCGGGGCCGACGATCCAGGCGGCCTCGCGCGGCGGCGGCGCGGCATCGTGGCTGGCGAGGATCTCCCGTAGCGGACGGGCGTCAGGGGTCAGGGCGGCCGCCAGCAGCGGCCGGATGGCGCGGAGGCGCGGGAGTGCCTGGTTGAAGGGCAGGGGGGCCGTCACCTCGGGCACCCAGGCGCCGCCGCACTGGCGCGTGGCCTCGACGACGAGGCGCTGCCAGCGCGCCTGCTTGTCGTCTGCCTCGCCGGGGGTGTCCAACTGTATCACGGAACGCTCCGAGAGGATCGGCATGATGCCGCCGGCCCCGAGCTCGGCAGCCTTCTCCAGCGTCCAGTCCATGCGCCGACCCTTGCTGACGCAGGGGGCGAGCGTGAGGCGGCAGGCGGGGGCCGGGTGGACGACGGGCGCCGCTGTTTGTTCGAGGGTGAGGCCGTGCCGCTCGCAGGCGGCGATGCGGGCCGTCACGGTACGGCCGCGGCCATCGAAAAGCTCGATCACGTCGCCTTGCCGGACGCGCAGGACGGTCTGCAGGTGCCGCGCCTCGATCCGCCCCAGCACCAGGGGCGACTGGACGAGCTGGCCCGGCGTGACGTGGTGACGGTGCATGGAGGAGTGGTGAGTGGGAAGTGGTGAGTTGGGAACGATGAGTGGGCTCAGGAGTGGGCCTTGAGGGCTTCCCGGCGGGCCATGAAGGCCTCGACCTGTTTGCGCATGCGGGCCGCTTCGGGGTAGTTGTTGCCGTCGCAGATTTCCGCGAAGGCCTGCAGCGCCCGCTTCTGGCTGCCGGAGAGGTGTGCGGGCACCTCGACCGAGATGCGGACATGCAGGTCGCCGACGCCGGAACCGTCGAGGCCGCGGACGCCCTTACCGCGCAGTCGGAAGACCTTGCCGTTCGGCGTGCCCTGGGGCAGCTTGAGCATCGCCAGTCCGTCAGGCGTCGGCACGGGGACATCCCCGCCGAGCGCCGCGATATCGGGCGAGACCGGCACGGTACAGGCGAGATCCGCGCCCTGACGCTCGAAGATCTCATGGTCGCGGACGTGCAGTACGACATAGAGGTCGCCGGAAGGGCCGCCGCGCAGCCCGCCCTCGCCCTTGCCTGTAACGCGCAGCCGCGAACCGGTCTCGACGCCGGGGGGAATGCGTAGCGCGAGGCTGCGGCGCACCTTGACGCGGCCCGCGCCGTTGCACTTCCGGCAGGGCGTGCGGATGATGGTGCCCTCGCCGCGGCAGACGGGACAGGTCTGCTGGAACTGGATGAACCCGCCGTTGGAGACGACATTGCCATGGCCGCTGCACTGGCGGCAGGTCTCACGGGAACTGCCCTTGGCGGCGCCGGTGCCGTTGCAGTCGCCGCAGGGTTCGGTGACGGGCAACTCGATGTGGCGCTCGACGCCGAAAACGGCCTCCTCGAGATCGATCTCGAGGTCGAACCGCAAATCCGCTCCCCGCTGCGAACCGTCGCGCGAGCGTCGGCGCGAGCCGCCGCCGAACATCTCGCCGAAAATTCCTCCACCACCGCCGAAGAGGCTGCTGAAGATGTCCTGGAAGTCGGCCGAGTGGCTGAAATCGCGGCCGAAATCGAAACCGCCCGGGCCGAAGGCCGACTTGAGGCCGTCGTGCCCGTACTGGTCGTAGCGCTGGCGCTTGGAGGAATCGCTCAGCACCTCGTAGGCTTCGGAGACCTCCTTGAACTTCTCGGCCGCCTCGGCATTGCCGGCATTGCGGTCGGGATGGTATTTCATCGCCAGTTTGCGGTAGGCCTTCTTGATCTCGTCGGCCGGGGCGTTCCGTTGCACGCCCAGGAGTTCGTAGTAGTCACGCTTGGTAGACATGGGCTTGATGTGGGCAATCGGAGAAATCAGGAAGCGGCAACAGGGGGGGGCATGGCTTCGTCGCCTTCGGCGGGCTGCGCGCCGTACGCTTCCGGCGATTGCGGAGCGCCGCTCGAGACGATCACCGTGGCTGGCCGGATGACGCGGTCGCCCAGGCGGTAGCCGCACCGCGTCTGAAGCAGGACGCGTCCCTCGTCCACGCCGTCATCGGGCTGGTAGGCGATGGCCTCGTGCTCGTCGGGGTTGAAAGGGGCGCCTTGCGCGTCGATGGCCGCCAGACCGGCCTTGCCGAGGGTGGCGACCAGTTGGTCGTAGACCATGCGGACGCCGGCGACAAAGGCCTCGGCGGGATCCGGGGCCTGGCGCAGCGCCAGTTCAAAGTGGTCGAGCACCGGCAGGAGTTCCGTGACGATCTCCTCGCCGGCGTGCCGGATCGTCTCGGCCCGCTCGCGGGCCACGCGCTTGCGGAAGTTGTCGAAATCGGCCAGTAGACGGACATATTGCCCCTTGCTCGCTTCGAGCGCCTGCTGCAGGGCGTCGGGGGCGGCGGTCTCGGGAGCGCCTGCCGTGGGCCGTTTTTCAGCCGCTTCCGCTGCGGCGGCAGCCGTGGTGCCATTTTCGTCGCCGCTGTCGACCTCCGTCGTTCCGTAGACGGCGGTGGTGTCGGGTTCGGTCGGAGTGGTCTTCGTCTTGTTTCGCGTCATGGTCGTCAACAAATAAAAAACCCCGCCTGGTCGTATGGGCGAAAAGTTCTGGACCCGATTCTCAAAGTGGGCGCCCCGGCGGCGTTTCGCAATCCCCGTTCAAGGAACGGGTCTTCGTTTCGCACCGCGTTATGGCTCCCTGGAAGACATGTAGGTCAGAAATGTAGGCCAGTTCGCGATTCAGGCAGGGTCACGTTCTGCTCACGTTCCAGGCGGTGCAAGCGCCCGGAATCCAATTTTTTTGTTCAGCCTTCGCGCACCTCGGCGCCGAGGGTCTCCTTGACCGCCTTCATGATCTTCTGGCAGGCCGCGTTGACCTCGTCGTCGGTAAGCGTGCGCTCAGCCGATCGGAACTCCAGCGTGTAGGCGAGGCTTCGCCGCTCGCCTCTGGATTCCTTGGGGACGAATATATCAAATAAGCGGATGTCGGTCAATTCCTCTGGAGCGGCCGCGCGGATGGCCGCCACAATGCCGTCATGCGTCAGGTTCGCCGGCGCCAGCAGGGCCAGGTCGCGGCGGACGCCGGGATAGGCGGGCACGGGCTTGAGCGCCACCCGCTCCCCGAAGCGGACCAGGAGCGGCACCAGCCGCAGTTCGCCCACGGCCATCGGCACATGCATGCGCCAGGCGTGGCGCATCGCGCCGCGAACCAACCCGAGTCGACCGATCGTCTCGCCCGCCAGCGCGACGGAGACGCCCCACCCCGGCTCGAAGGCGGGATGTTCCGCGGACGTGAAGACGGGCTCGCCGGCATGCAGCCGTCGGCAGAGCGACTCCACGATGCCCTTGAGCCACAGCAGGGCCTCCTCGTTGTCCACGGTGCGGCGCCGGTCGAGCGCGCCGCGCCCGAAGGGGCCGCCGAGGCCGATCGAGAGGCGCGCCTCCTCCGCCGGGGCGCCTCCGGCCCCGCGCGCGAAGACGCGGCCGATCTCGAAGAGGGCCGGGGCCTCCACCTGACGCGCGAAGTTGCGTCCGAGCGACTGCGTCAGTTGCGGCAGGAGCGAGTCGCGCATGATGGCGTAGTCGGCGCTGACCGGATTCGGCAGCACGAGACGCCGCTCACGGTCGGTGCCGTCGAAGGCCTCCAGCTCGCCGGCGGAGAGGAAGCTGTAGTGCATCGCCTCCGAGAGGCCGAAGCCGAGCAGCGTCTGGCGGCAGAGCGCGACGGCCCGCACGTCCGCATCGTCCATACCGGGAACCGCCAGCGCCAGGGGCGTCAGGTCGGGGAGCTGGTCGAGACCGTGCAGACGGGCGATCTCCTCGATCAGATCGGCCTCGCACTCGAGGTCGAGACGCCAGGAGGGGATGGCAAAGGTCGCGGTCTTTGCGTCCGCGGCCGCCTGCCGCAGCCCGAGCGAAACCAGATGCGCCGTCATCGTCTCCGGCGCCAGCGGCAGGCCGATGACGTCCCGCGCGCGCTGGAAGCGCAGTGTGACCGGCGCCTGGGACGACGGCCGGTGGTCGGCATCGATGACCCCCGGGGCGACGCGCGCCGCGCCATGCCGGGCCAGCAGCGAGATGGCGCGGCGGCTGGCCCAGTCGGCCAGGTCAGGATCGACGCCGCGTTCGAAGCGGTGCGACGACTCGGAGCGCAGCCCGAGGGTTGTGGCCGTCGTCTTGATCGAGGGCGCGGCGAAGAGGGCGCTTTCGACCAGCACGGTGGTGGTGCCAGGCGCGATCTCGCTGCCGGCGCCGCCCATGACGCCGGCGACGGCGACCGGCTCGC
>CAZYRQ010000132.1:0-5532 GCA_964649455.1 uncultured Lentisphaerales bacterium | reverse complement strand
TGTATTCTGGCTCCTGAATTCTGGGTGCGCATCCACTATTGTGGATCGCACCCTCTGCGGCCCATCACCGCTGCGTAATCGAATCACCGAAGAAGTTGCGCAGGCCGGCCGGTTCGCAGACCTCCTCCTTGGTGATGCGCGGCAGGGGGTTGCCGTCGACCCGCTGCGCCAGTTCGCCCAGCAGCCAGGTGAAGTTGATTGTCGGTGAAAATCTTCTTTTCCTTCCCGCCGGGCCTGAAGGATGTTATCTTCACACTGTTCTAAACATCCATGGCGGGGAATGACATGCTGGCGATCACGTTTCACGGCGCGGCGCGCACCACAACGGGCTCGATGCATCTCGTGGAGGCCAACGGCCTGCGCCTGCTGTTGGACTGCGGGCTCTACCAGGGCCACCGCAAGGAGGCCTTCGAGCGCAACCGCAACCTGCCGGTCGATCCCGCGACGCTCGACGCCGTGATCCTCTCGCACGCGCACATCGACCACAGCGGCAACCTCCCCACCCTCGCGCGCCAGGGATTCCGCGGCAAGGTCTTCTGCACGCCCGCCACGGCCGACCTTTGCGAGATCATGCTCCGCGACTCGGCCTTCCTGCAGGCCCAGGATCTGAAGTTCGTCAACAAGCGGCGCCAGGCGCAGGGCAAGAACCTCTTCGAGCCGCTCTACGAGGAACCCGATGTCGACCGCATCCTGCGCCGCTTCCAGCCCGAACCCCTCGGACGGACGGTCGATCTCGGGCGCGGCGTCACGGTCACGCTGAACGAGGCGGGCCACATCCTCGGGTCGGCCACCATCCTGCTGGAGACACGCCCCGCCGGCGGCCCGCCGCACCGCCTGCTCTTCTCCGGCGACCTCGGCAATCCCGGCCAGCCGATCATCCGGACCCCGGCCCCCGTCGAGGGCGCGCACACGCTGCTCATCGAGAGCACCTACGCCGACCGCGACCATCCGCCCCTGGAGGACGTCACGGGACGCCTGAAGGGCTTCATCGAGGACATCCACCAGCAGCACGCCAAGCTGATCATCCCCGCCTTCAGCGTGGGTCGCACGCAGCAGATACTCTTCCTCCTCAATCAGCTCGTCGAGCAGCGGCGCGTGCCGTCCACGCCGGTCTTCGTCGACAGCCCACTGGCCACGCGCGCCACGGCCATCTACGCCAGCCATCCGGAGTGCTACAACGAAAAGACCGCCGCCATGCTGGCGGCGGGCGACAACCCGTTCCGCTTTCCCGGCCTGCAGTTCACGGGCAGCGTCGCGGAGAGCATGGCGCTGAATGACCGCAGGGGACCCTTTATCATCATCTCGGCCTCGGGCATGTGCGAGGGCGGGCGCATCGTCCACCACCTGCGCAACAACATCCAGGATCCCCGCAACATCGTCCTGATCGTCGGCTTCCAGGCGGAACACACACTGGGACGCCGCCTCGTAGACCGCGAACCAGTCGTCAGGATCTTCGGCGAGCCGGTTCCCCTGGAGGCGCGCGTGCACACGATCAACGCCCTCAGCGCGCATGCCGACCGCCGCGACCTGATGCGCTGGTTCACCAGCATCCAGTCGCCGGCCCTGCGCCAAACCTTCGCCCTGCATGGCGACGAGGCGCAGACCGCCGCCATGGTCGAGTTGCTCACGGAGCACGGCGCCCGGCAGGCGCTCGCGCCGCTGCCCGGGCAGCGCATCGTATTGGAGCAATAGACAGGCAGCACCATGAACCGAACCGCGCATCTCTCCATACTCGCAGGTCCCGACAAGGGGCGGAGTCTGAACGTGCCCCCGGGGGGCATCCGTCTCGGGCGATCGAGCGAGAACGACGTCGCCCTGGCGGATCCCCTGCTCTCCCGTCACCACTGCCGCCTCGACTTCACCGCCGCCGGCGAACTCCAGGTGACGGATCTCGACAGCGCCAACGGCACGCTGGTCAACGGCGCGGCAACTCCCCGTCAGACACTCAAACCCGGCGACCAGATTCTCATCGGCGACACCTTGCTCGCTGTCGACACGGTCGCCGGCGGCGCCCCCCTCCCGCCGGTCGCCGCGCCCGCGCCGGTGCCGGCGGCGGAGACCTCGCCCGCCGCGCCACCGGTCTTTGTCGACCTCGGCTTCAACGAGGCCAGCCGCCAGGCGGCGGCGCATGCGCCCACCCTGCGCCCGCTGCTCTGGGCGGTCGGCGCCGCGGCCATGCTGCTGCTGGGCGCAGCCCTCATCATGCGCATGCCCGAGCCGCCGCTGCGGCCGGCGACCCAGTCGGTTTCCGAACCGCGCTACCTCCCCCTGGAAATCCACTACGAGAAAGTCGAGGCCACCAGCAACAGCGTCTTCCGCTACGAGATGACGCTAAACCCCGCGATGCGGCTGGCAATCGCGATCGACGACCTTTCCGAGAACCGCCATGTGCGCGAGGAGGCGGTGGTGGCGACCAACCTCGTGCTGGGACTGGCGCGCGAACTCGACCAGTCCGGATTCTTCAGCCTCGCCGACGCGTACGAGGGCGTCGCGCGTCCCGAGCTGCACAACAGATGGGAACTGACCCTGCTGGTCGGTGACCGCATCAAGCGCTGCCGCGTGGTCAACCGCGTCGAGCCGGCGGAGTTCCAGGCCGTGCGCGAGCGGCTCGAGACCTTCGGCAAGAACGAGCTGGGCATCTGGGCGATCCAGTTCTCGCGCGAAAAGCTCATCGCGCTGGCCGACGACGCCTTCACGCGGGGGCGCAACATGTTCGACGAGCGCGGCATCGCCTACGGCAACACGGCCGAGGCGATCCGGCGCTTCAAGGAGGCGCTCTTCTACCTGCAGACGATCGACCCGAAGCCCGACTTCCACGGCGAGCTGGTCAGCCTCCTGGCGCAGGCCGGGGAGGAGCTCGACCGCCGCTACGAGGAACAGCGGTTCCTCGCGGACCGGGCCTTGAACCTGAAGGAGTGGGCCACCGCCGCGCGCGAGCTGCGCATCCTCCGCGAGCTGATTCCAGATCGTTCGGATCCGCGTAACATCGAGGCCGAGCGCAAGCTCCTCGATGTCGAGAATCGTCTAAAAACGAAAGGAAAACCGTGAACCGTTACCGCCTGGCGCTGGCCCTGCTGCTTCTGCGGCTTCCAGCCGCAGGCGCGCCGCCCCAAACTCCGGCGCGCGGCACGCTCGACGTCGTCTCCGAACCGGCCGGCTGCAGCGTGCTGATCGACCGCGATGCGCGCGGCACCACGCCGTGGACGGCGGAACTCCTGCCGGGCGACTACCTCGTCACCGTGCAGCGCGAGGCTTGCCGCCCGGAGCATCGCCGGGTCTCCCTCGCGGCCGGCCAGCGCGAGCAGGTGCGCGTGTCGCTGGTTCCGCTGACGGGGCTGCTCCTCGTCCACAGCTCGCCGGCCGGGGCGGAGATCGCCATCGACGGCGCCGACCATGGCCGGACCCCGGCCCTGATCACCACCCTACCGCTGGGCGCCTACCGCCTGCGGCTGACCCTGCCGGGCTTCCGCGACAAGGAGGTCGACGTGCGTTTGGACGACCGCGTGCCGCGCCACGTCCAGGTCAATCTCACCTCGGATTCCGCCACGCTCGGGATCGCCTGCGCGCCGACAGGCGCCGTCGTGCTCATCAACGGCGTGCAACGGGGAACCGCGCCCTGCACGGTCGACCGCATTCCCGCCGGCGAGGTCGTCGTCGAGGTCCGCGCGGCGGGATTCATGCCCTTCACGCAGATCATGAAACTGGCGGAGGGCGAGACCCGGCAGCTCGACATCCGTCTCGAAGAGCAGTCCGCCACGCTGCAGGTGGTCTCGCTGCCCGACAAGGCGCGCGTCTACCTGAACAACGAGTTCAAGGGCGAGACGCCGCTGACGCTCCGCGATCTGGCCCCCGGGGAGCACCGCGTCCGCGTCGAGAAACCGGGCTTCGATCCCAACGCGCGCACGCTGACCCTCGGCCGGGGCGACGACCGGACCGAGGAGTTCCGCCTGAGCGGCAATACCGGGCGACTGCTCGTGACCACCGAGCCCGACGGGACGACGCTCCTGCTCGACGGCGAGGACCGCGGCAAGACGGGCGCGGCTGCGGGCGAGGGGCTGCGCGCCTCGGCGCCCCTCACGCTCGACCTCATCCCGGAGGGCCCGCACACGCTCAAGGCCGTCCGCCAGGGATACCACGAGAAGACCCAGACCTTCGCCGTGAAGCGCGGCGAGACGCAGACGCTGCACGTCAAGCTGGAGCGCCGCTTCATTCCGAACTACGAGGTGACCACCGCCTCCGGCACCTACCGGGGCGTCTTCGACTCCCGTAACGACGAGGCCATCCGCCTGGAGATCGCCCCCGGGGTCGTGTCCACCTACCTGCTCAAGGATATCCGCCAGCACCACCCCCTGCCCGACACGGCGGCACCCTAGGATACGCCTTCGCGCGAACCGAGCGGCACACGGAACCGTTTGCAACTGCCAGTTTGACATTGGTTCGGCGCCCCAAAGGGGCTATACTCAATCAATCGATCCATGAACCACTTCAAGATAGTTCGCCTTCTCCTGTCAGCCTGCGCAAGCGCATGCCTGTTGTCGCTGCCGAGCGGCTGCGCCCGTAACAGCCGTGCAACCATCGAAAAGGGCTGCGCCAAACTGGAAACCGGCGACTATGCCGCCGCCGCCCGCGCCTTTGCGCGCGCGTCACGGCGGATCAACGATTCCGCGCCGCTCTACTACAACCTGGGCACCGCCTACCACCACATGGGTCGCTACGATGCGGCGGTCTCGGCCTTCGAGGCCGCCCTGCGCATCGACCCCGGCCACGGACCGTCCGGCGAGCATCTCGGCCTGACCCTGATCCGGCTGGAGGCCTACGACAAGGCGGTGACGCACCTGCGCGCGCTGCTCCCCCGCGCGACGAAGGAGGAGCGTCCGCGTCTCCTCAACGCGCTGGCCAACGCCGAGAAAGGCGCCGGACACACCGACCTGGCCTGTCTGCGCTACCTCCAGGCCGCACGGGCCAACCCGGCCTACGCGCCCACGTACTACAACCTGGGCTGCCTCTACCACGACACCTTCCAGCTCTTCGCCGAGGCCACCGACCAGCTCGAGCTCTACCTCCGACGCGCCCCGGCGGAGGATCCGCACACGGCCGGCGCACGGGAGCGGCTGCGCCGGCTCAAGGCTTCCGGCGTGCAGGCCCCGGGCCAGTCCGCGCGGACCGACGGCGGACGCCGCAACTCGGCCACGGCCCTGCAGGCGATCCGCGAGGGCGACACGCACTACGCGGCCCGCCGGTACGACCGGGCCGAGGCCGCCTATGCGCGGGCACTCACGTTCGACTTTCTGAGCTACGACGCCGCCATCCGCCTCGGCTACGCGCGCACCGGATCCGGAAACTTCGCCGAAGCCATCAAGGCCTATCAGCGTGCCGGCGAGATCGCCCCCGGCTCGTTCGAGCCGATCTACCTGCAGGCCCATGCAGCCTATTCCGGAAGCCAGTTCGGGCAGGCCGAGCAGATCCTGACCACGCTCGCCATTCCCCGCTGGCCGTCCAATGCCGCCAGCTACCAACTGATGGCCTATGTCC
>CAZYRQ010000131.1:0-5553 GCA_964649455.1 uncultured Lentisphaerales bacterium | reverse complement strand
TGTATTCTGACTCCTGAATTCTGGGTGCGCATCCACTATTGTGGATCGCACCCCGTCCTGGCGGGTTCGCGTGTTCGGTTGGCCACCGGGGCGCGCGGCGGCAGCGCATGGGGGGGCCGGACGCTTGATCGTCCTCTTTCTCGACACGCTTCGATGGTTTCTCGACAGGATTACAGGATTTGCATGATTTGTGGCGCCTATGGAGCTTTGTGGAAGTCAACTGTGGGAGTGGTTGCGTGCGGAACTGCGCGCAAAATCGCAACACGCTCTACGTCTGCGTTGCTTTTTCCACGTGCGAACCCCTCACGCGCGGAAGAGCGCCACCAGATCTGCGGCGGAGAGGCGCGTGCTGCCGGTGCCGTCGAGCAATTCCTCGGCCATCGCCCGTTTGCGGGCGTGGAGCTCCACGACGCGCTCCTCCACGGTGTCGGCGGTGACGAGGCGGTAGATCGTTACGGGATTGCGCTGGCCGATGCGGTGCGCGCGGTCGGCGGCCTGCATCTCGACGGCGGGGTTCCACCACGGATCGAGCAGGATCACGAAGTTCGCCGCCGTGAGGTTGAGCCCCGTGCCGCCCGCCTTGAGGCTGATCAGGAAGAGATCGCCCTCGCCCCGCTGAAAAAGCGACACCGCCTCGGTGCGCTGGTTGAGCGGCGTGGCGCCGTCCAGATACTGGTAGGTGACGCCCGCCTGGTCGAGGCGCTTCCGGATGATGCCGAGGAAATCGACGAACTGGCTGAAGACCAGGGCGCGGTGGCCGCTGGCCCGCAGATCATCCACCAGTTCCATGAAGGTCTCGACCTTCTGGCCCGGCAGCGCCGAGCCGGGCAGCAGGAGCGAGGGATGGCAGCAGGCGCGCCGCAGCTTGGTCAGGTGCGCCAGGATCGTGATCCGGTTGGCGTCGTCATCCCGCTTGTCCAGGGCGGCGAGCGCCTCGCGGCGGCAGCTCTCGTAGAGGCTGCGCTCCTCGTCGTCGAGCGTCACGGTCAGCGAGATCTCGGTCTTGGGCGGCAGGTCGTCGAGCACCTCCGATTTGAGTCGGCGCAGGATGAAGGGGGCGGTCATCCGTTTGAGCAGCGGGCTCACCGAGCCGTCGCTGTTGCTGAAGCGCTGCTCGAAGCGCCCGTGCGAGCCGAGCAGGCCGGGGTTCAGAAAGTCGAAGAGGCTCCAGAGCTCGCCGAGGTTGTTCTCGACGGGGGTGCCGGTGGTGACGACGCGGATGCGGCTGTTGAGACGCTTGACGATGCGCGTCCGCTTGGCGAGGCGGTTCTTGACCGCCTGGGCCTCGTCCAGGAGGACGGCACCCCAGGCGCGGCTGGTCAGCAGCTCCTCCTCGAAGGTCAGCAGGCCGTAGCTGCAGACGATGACATCGAAGGACGCCGCCGCCGCGACGCAGGAGGCGCGGTCCGGCGTTTCGGCCAGCAGGGTGACGCGCAGGGCGGGGGCGAAGCGGGCGGCCTCGTCCGCCCAGTTGCGGGAGACCGAGGTGGGGGCGATGACCAGGGCGGGGCCGTCGTCGGCACGGGCGGTGAGGAGCGCCAGGGCCTGGATGGTCTTGCCGAGTCCCATGTCGTCGGCCAGGCAGGCACCGAAGCCGCAGGCGGCGAGCCGGGCGAGCCAGACGAACCCCTCCTTCTGGTAGGGCCGCAGTTCGCAGGTCAGCGAGGCGGGTGGGGCGGGACGCTGGCGGAAGGCCTTGCGGAAATCGGCGATGCGGTCGCGGATCAGCGTCGGGAAATCGAGTCCGTCGCCGCGGCTGTCTGCCGGCGTCAGGGTGTCCAGCAGCGGGATGGAGGCGGGCGGCAGGCGAAGCCGCTTCTTGGACACCTCGCCGGCCTGGGCGAGGAGTTCCAGTTGCCGGGCCAGGTTCCGGGTCAGGCACAGGTAGCGCCGCTCGCCAAGGGGGACGAACCGCTCGGTGCGTGCTCCGATCCCCGCCAGCAGATCGGTGAAGGCCATGACCTTGCCGTCGTCGAGGGTGACGTCGCCCCCGATCTCCAGCCAGTAGTCGGCGCCCGCCGCGCTGTTCAACGTATAGGGTGTGCCGTTGCCAGGCCGCACGACCTCGAGGGGGCACCCTCGGGCCATTCCAGCGTCACCGGTTCGGCCCGCGTATGCACCTCGTCGAGCACCGTCAGGATCTCCTGGAGGGTTTCGATCTCCCAGTGGTTCTCCGTGACCTTCCAGGCGGTTAGGGCGGGGCAGGCCGCCGTGAACGTGGCGAGCGCCGCGCGTTCGCCTTCGAGGTCGCGGCAGACGGCCACCGTCTCCCCCGCCAGGCGCGACAACGTCTTGTGCATGCCGGCGCCCGGTGCGAGGTACAGGGGAAGCTCCGGCACCGGCTGGTTCACGAGGTCGAGATGCAGCAGGTTGCCGACGAACCGGGCGCGCAGGTGCAGATGCACGCCCCCTGCGACATGGCGCGCGTCGACGGACTCAGTATCGAACTCGCCCTTGATCCCGATGACCTGCGCCAGCGGCGCCAGCAGGCGCTTGAGCGCCTCGGCACCCTGGGGCGGTATTACCAGGCGGTTGTTCCTGCCATAGCGGTCGATGATCGTTGACAGGCGCCTGTGCAGCTCGCCCTTTTCATAGACCGTGTAGACGTCGTCGCGCTCCCGGACAATTTGCAGATCCTCGTAGGCGGAAGGATTCCGCCAGGGCATTCGGACGACTGATTCGCCGGCCTGCTTCCCCGCGCCGATCTCGATCGCGGGCTCGCCCCGGATCAGGCGGATCGGATGTGTCTCCTCGGCTCCCGGATGCCGCCAGTCGTCGTCCAGGCACTTGAAAACCCGCGGATGATCCACCAGTGCCGGCACGATGCGGTAGTCCTGTTCAAAGCTATATATATAGCGGTAGGTGCTGTGGCCGGCATGCAGCTTGAAGGCGTCGAGGACCTTCCGATCCTGCGCGTCGAGCTTGTCATCATAGCTCCCGCTCAACAGGTTATCGAAGTAAAGATTCCTGCCGCTGCTCCATTGGCCATTCTTCAGACGCTTGCGGAGGCGCGCGGTGACGCGCAGGACGCGCACGTCGTCGGGCTGCTGGTCGTGGAGGTCGAGCAGCCATTCGAGCACATACGCGGGCCCAGCCGCCGTTTCGCCGGTCGGCGCGGCCTGCGGCAGCAGGTGGGCGATCTCCTGGATAGCCTGCTCCCAGGGATCGACGATGTGGCTGGTTTCCCAGAGCGGATGCGCCGCGACCACGTCCGCGACCCGGCGGCAGAGGACGAGCGCCTCCCCGTCGTCCGGCAGGAGCCGGCGCACGCAGGGGACGAGCGAGGCGGCCATCCAGCCGAAGCCCGCCTCGTGGGATTGACGCAACAATCGTGCGCTGCGCTTGCCGAGTAGACTGCCGAGGCGGTCGTCAGGCACGAAGAGCGAGGCCATCGCGGCAACTAAGGTGTCGAGCACCCCTTCCGGTTCCGCCGACGGTTCCTGGGGCTGGGCCGACGCGCCGCCGCCCTCGTTGGCGACCCGCTGCAACTCGTTCAGGGAGACGGGCGTCGCGTCGGCTCGCCAGTGGCGCGCCACTTGCGCACCAAAGGCGCGTATCTGCGTGCGCACGCGGGAGGCCGATTTGTTCGCGCGGATCGCCGCCAGGGTGGCGATCAGCAGGAATGGGCCATGGTTGACCGCGTCGCCACCGTAACCGCCCAGGCGGTTTCTCAGCGCCTTGGTGAACAGCTTGTCGGCGCCCACCGCATCCCCGTCGAGCAGGTGCCGGCAGGCCTCGGGTGCGGTCTGCCAGGTCGGATTCGTGGTGATCGTGGCGAGCGCCGCCAGCCCCTCACGGTTGGCCGTCCAAGTGTGCCAGGCGCAGAGGGCGAGAAACAGGCGGGGGTGTTGAAGTTCGGTCGACGCGGCAAACGGCGGGTTGGCGACGGCCCGCTGCAGCGGGCCGGTTTTTTCGCCGGTGGCCAGGGCGGCGGCGGCGAGTTCGGGAAACAGATAGCGCACGACACGGGGGGGGACGCCGTCCGCCTCGCGGATGATTGACACGATCCCCGCCTCGACATGGCTGGGCCAGAAGCCCAGATCGGACGTGACGGTCGCGTCCAGCAGCAAGAAGCGCACGTCGTCGAGCCGATTCTCGATCAAGGCCTGATGGATGAGACAGAGGGGTTTGCGCCGGGATCGGTGGATAAAGGCGAGCGCGCACCGAACGGGTGCAACCGGAAGGTCTCAAAGTAGGTCTCGGCAGTCATGCAGAACGTCTCTTGCAGGGCCGGGATGCACGGGGATATGGCAGGTGAAGCGGAAGGGCAGACACACCCGGCGAAACAGAGGCGAAATGATATGTGATCAGCCTCCCGAATGCAACCGTACTGGTCAATCGACGTAATGACGTAATGAACGGCCACCCGGCGCAGCACGCCCGCGTCGAACCCGTCGCCTACATGCACCCGCTATCGCACGTAGGCAACCCAAACGACTGGATCACGCACCTCGGATGAGATTTCAACTATTCATTATGATATTTTCCCGAGCATCCTACAGAGGGTAATGGAGGGTGACGTAAGAGAACGGGAACGTCGTCCCGCAAATGGAAAAACCGCGTGTTATGGGCTACTAAGCGGTTTTATGAGGAAATGAAGTGGTAGGAGCGGAGGGACTCGAACCCACGACCCGCTGATTAAGAGTCAGCTGCTCTAACCAACTGAGCTACGCTCCCACGGGAAAGAAGATGGAGCGAGCGAAGGGATTCGAACCCTCGACAACCACCTTGGCAAGGTGGCACTCTACCAACTGAGTTACGCTCGCTTTTTCGGTGAAACAGCAGTGACTATACCGGATTACGCGACGGGATGCAACCCGATTAATTTAGCCGATGGAAACAGGGGTGGAAGGTGGACGTATGCGGTGGACGTGGACACCAAAAGTTGCTTCCACACCATCGGCCACGAGCAGATCATGAAGCTGATCGGGTAGCGAATAGCCGACGGGGAGGTTCTGGCGCTGATGCGGTTGTTCCTCTGCCGCACTGCGGCGGAAGCGGATCAGGCCTCGGGCCTTGGCCGGCATTCGAGAAGAGAGACGGGTGTGCGTGCATGCGCCTGCGCAGCATCCTGCACAAGCGGTGCCGAACCTTCGCGTGTGACACCCTTGGGCGTCTAGGACGAGGCCGAGCCAGCGCGCCGCCCGCTGGTCTCCCCATGCACTCCCCCCTGTGACTAGCCGATTACGCCGACCGCAACGGTGCGTTTCCACTTTTCCCCACTCTTTTCTCCGCCCTTGTGCTAGACTGTTCTCGGTATGACGATGAATGAAAGTCTTCATAACCCGATGGAGTCGATTCTGGCGCGTCTGCACGCGGCACGGCGGATCATCGTCACGGCCCACGTCCGGCCCGACGGCGACGCTCTCGGATCGGCGCTGGCGCTGGCCGGCTGCCTCCGTCACGCGGGCAGGCATGCCCAGGTGGCGCTCGACCGCGACGAGATCGGCGTGGCCGCCGTGCTCGAAGGCGTCGACGAACTAGTGCCCTCCGCGTCAGCCGATCCCCGGGCCGAGCTGCTGGTGGTCGTCGATTGCGCCGCGAAGAACCGGA
>CAZYRQ010000130.1:0-5617 GCA_964649455.1 uncultured Lentisphaerales bacterium | reverse complement strand
TTAATCATGAGACGCTCTTTGTACGCATCTTAAAGATGGTGAAGCGCGTGGAGACACGCCTCTCCCTGCGCTCATCCGGTGGATCCTGAGCCACGCACCGTTCGCACTGGCACCATCCGCCGCAGTCGTTGTTGTTCAGGGCGAACGTGCCCTCCGGAGACTCCCTGAAGAATTGCAGAATGCGTTTGGCCGACAGCTCGATCACCTCCGGGTTGGACGTGCAGGGCTGGCTCATGAAGCGACCTTTCGGGCTTAACTGCTTGACGCGCTTGCCGTCGATCAAGGCGAAGAACTCCGGATGGGCGTCAAAAAGACTGTCGGGCACCAGTTTGAACAGGACATGCCCGCCCCATGACGGAACTGCGCCGCGCTTCTCTCCTTCCTTGCGGTGCTGCGCATGGACACCAGTCAGACACATCCGGTTGCGCACGGTCCAATCCCAGGAATTTGTCGTCTTTGCGTTGGTGGACGTGTTGCCGAAGCTCATGCATCGTCCCGCAAACGAAGGATTCTGCCTGTCGCTTATCCGCCCGATATTCAATGTCGGTGTCTTGGGACAATACTCGCCGTCCTCCCCGGGGAAGAACCAGCGCACCCCGACATGCTCCTCAAGGAACGCATAGACGCCGAAAAGCACGCCAAGCGGCTCTCGACCTGCAATGAGGAGTCCGCGCCCATCCCCCCGGAGCAGAAAGCCCTGATCTGCGAGTGCCTGCACATCCTTCAGAACGCCGGACGCGGCAATTTCCTTGCAGGTCTCCGGCGTGCCGAGCCAGATGCTTCTTTTCCCGGCCTGCGGTTCCTGTGTCTGCGCCACCTTGGCGCCGGTGACCTTTTCCAGATACCGCGACAGTTCCTCGGCGGCATGCTTCTCGACCGGCCCCGCGTCGCCGTCCAGCAAAATGACGCAATTGGCCTCTCCGTTGACAACCAACAGGCCGTCCTGTACGGATACGCAGGAGGCGGCCATCAATAAGGCGATGGCGGCGATTGCCTTACACCCGACACGTAGCATGTTCTTCTCCCTGAGAGCGCGCTTGGCGGCCCCGGCTGTGTGAATGAACGCATCTTAGCTCATATCTCCGTGTGCATCTAGAATAATTGGATTAGACAAGCCGGATCCGATATGATGGCTCACATGTCGAGTGCCAGCATGAAAGCGGCGGTTACGGATGGCAAAGGGAAGCTCTGGCTGGAAAAGGTTCCCATTCCGAAGCCGGGTGCGTACCAGTGCCTTTGCGCCATTGAGGCCTGCGCCACCTGCAGCGGCACGGACCAGAAGCACATCGCGGGCACGCTTTCGCCCGGGCTGGTCTATCCGGCGGTGCTCGGGCATGAGAGCGTCGGGATCGTCATTCACGTTGGGCCGGGTGTGCTCAATCTCCGGGAAGGCGACCGCGTTCTCCGCCCCTGCGCTGTTTATCCGCTCGAAAAGCTGGGGCCGTGGTTCTCGGCGTGGGGCGGCTTCGCCGAGTTCGGCCTCGTGACGGATCGCCGGGCGTTGCTGGAAGATCACCCTGGGATGACCCCCAACAACTACACCCGGTTCCAGCAGACCGTGCCGCACGATCTGAAGATTACCGCAGCCGATGCGACAATGCTGGTGACCCTCAAGGAGACTGCAAGCACAGTGGCGAACGCTGGCGTGGGGCTGTTCACGTCGGCTGTCATCCTCGGTGCCGGCGCCGTCGGCCTGGGCATGTGCCGCTTCGCCAAGCTCTTCGGCGCCTCACCCGTCATCGTGACGGCCCGCCGCGACCTGCCGCTTGACCACGCTCGGGAAATCGGCGCCGACTTCACCGTCAATGCCGTGCGGGAAGACGCCGTCGCCCGCATCCGTGCGCTGACGGACGGCAGGGGCGTCGACCGCCTGATCGACACCACCGGCCAGGCGGACTTTCTGACGACCATGCTGCCAATATTGGCGGAGGGTGGCAAGGTGGTGCCCTACGCCACCTACGCTATGCCGAACGCCATCGCCGGAGCCTTTCCCGCAGAGCGGATCATATCCCCCGCACCCCGCGAAGACGAAGCCCATCGCTACCTGCTTGATGCGGTTCGGTTGGGGTTGGTCAGGCCGTCCGACTACTATTCCCTCCGGCTGCCGTTGACGCGCATCGTGGAGGCCTTCGATCTGCTGCGGCGCAAGGAGGCTTTCAAGGTGGTGCTTGAAATGCTTTAAGGCTTCACGCGCGCAGGCGTGATGGCGTCAGGATGCGAAGATGCTGGATGTGAAACTGGCATCGGGAATCCCTCGGCACACCCCTCGGCCATTCGGATGGCACCATGTTAGGGCAACGATAGCCCATATGCCGGTGCAGGGTCGAGAGGATTACGGCAGAAGCCGACAACCCGATCCGCGAGAACGCCTCCGGCCCCAGGCGGGCCGGCGGCGACGCGGGCAGCATCGGGCAGCACGCGCTGGCCGACCAGATCGCGGCCGGCCGGGACCTGGCATCGAAGCAGGCTGCCCGCTCGCAGGGCCTGGGCATCCGCCTCGCGAAGCTCGTGTCACCGGGGTGTGAGTGATGGTCGCCGCCCTGGAGACTTCCAGAACTCCGATCCGCCTGGGGATTGTGGTCGCTTCGGGATTCCATTCTGCCAAAAGTCGATTCTGAAATGCCGATTGCCGATTGCCGATTGCTCGGCAGCGATTCGTTTGCAACGCCATAAAGGAAACGCTATGCTTCCAAACGGTTTTCAGGAGACCCCTATGAAGCCTTCAACACCCAAGCGGGCACTGAGCATCGGCTGGGCGTCGCGCGACGTCACCACCGACAAGCCCATCAACATCCCCGGCCAGTTCCACATGCGCATCTCGCAGGGGATCATCGACCCTGTCACGGTCACCGCCCTGGCCATCGACAACGGCGAGGACAGTGTCATCTTCCTCTCGGCGGACATCGTCGTGATCCGCAACCGCCTGCTCGACAAGATCCGTGCCCGTGTGGCGGCCCTCGATCCCGGCGTGCCGGCGCTCAAGATCCTGATGAACGCGACCCACACCCATACCGCCCCGACCACCTACGGCGGGCGTCCCGACTGGAAGACCGGTTCCTCAACGGTTTCCGACGAGGAGGTTCCCCACGACGGCGTCGACATCGCCTCCGCCGACGAGTACCAAAACTTCTTTGTCGCACAGGCTGCGGCGGCCGTCGCCGAGGCCTGGACGCGGCGCGCGGCCGGCGGCATCGCCTACGGCTACGGCTTTGCTGTCGTCGCCCACAGTCGGCGCGTAATCTACTTCGACGACGTCTCGCAGCGCCCCGGCGCCATCGTCAACTCGACCCATGGGGTCAACGGCCACGCGATGATGTATGGCAACACGAACGACCCGATGTTCAGCCACTACGAGGCCGGCACCGATCCCTTCATCAACCTGCTCTACACCTTCGCTCCGGACGGCACGCTCACCGGCGCCATCGTCAACGTGCCGTGTCCGGCGCAGAACTCCGAGGGCGAGCGGCGCCTCTCCGCCTCGTTCTGGCACGAGGCGCGCGCGGCCATCCGCGCGCGGCACGGCGACATCTTCATCCTGCCACAGTGCGCGGCGGGCGGCGACCTCTCGCCGCGCGTCCTCCACTACAAGCAGGCCGAGGCGCGCCGGTTCGCGCTCAAGTACGGCGGCGCGAACCCCCGGCAGGTTTCTGAATACGACCGCCGCCTGGATATCGCCGAGCGCATCGCCGCCGCCTTCGACGAGGTGCTGGCGTGGGCGCGCCGCGATATCCAAACCACGCTCCCCCTCGAACACCGGGTCGAGACCGTTCATCTCGCCAAGCGGCTGATCAGCGCCGAAGAGTGCGAATACGCCCGGGCCGAGCTGGCCAAACTCGACGCCCTGCCCTTCAAGACCGATGGCGACCCCGTCGCCCGGCTCGACCACAACTCCATACTTGTGGCCAGCCGCAACCGCCACCGCCGGATCCTGTCGCGCTACGCATCGCAGGGCGCGGAGCCGAAGCTGCCCATGGAGCTGCACGTGCTGCGCCTCGGCGACATCGCCTTCGCCTCGAACCGCTTCGAGCTCTACATGGACTTCCAGCACCGCATCCAGGCGCGCAGCCCCTTCGTCCAGACGTTCGTCGTCCAGCTTGCGGGTACGACCGGCGACGGCGGCGGTGGCACCTACCTGGCGACCGAACGGGGCGTTTGGGGCCGGGGCTACAGCGCCAGCATCTACTGCAACGAGGTCTCGCCGCAGGGCGGACAGGAACTCGTCGAGGCGACGCTGAGCCAGCTCAAGCGCCTCGCGGAGACCCCGGTCAACTGATCCCCCACCTTGCATTCCACACGTCCCCGAAACGGAGCCAGACATGAAACCAGCAAAGAACGACACCCCGCAGCGCCTGAAAATCGGCTGGGCCTCGCGCGACATCTCGACCGACCAGCCGGTCGACATACCCGGCCAGTTCCACATCCGCGTCTCCAAGGGGGTGCTCGACCCGATCACCGCCACGGCCCTGGTGATCGACAACGGCGAGGATCTGTTGATCTTCGTCTCCGCCGATCTGGTCTGCATCCGCGCCTATCTCGTCGAGGAGGTGCGTGCGCGGGTGCAGGCCCGGGAGCCACGCATTCCCGTCGACCGGATCGTCATCAACGCCACCCACACGCATGACGGCGCCAGCTACTACCGGCAGGCGATCGCCGGCATGGCCTCGCCCGACCAAGTGCCGCACGAGGGGATCGAGATCGCCTCCAGCGACGAGTACCGCGCGTTCCTGTCCGGTGCGATCACCGACGCCATCTGCGAGGCCTACGCGAACCGGCGTCCGGGCGGCGTCGCCTATGGCTACGGGTTCGCCGCCGTGGGCCACAGCCGCCGCGAGGTCTACTTCGACGATCTGTCGAAACGGCCGGGATACGCCGGGCGCCCCGGCATGATGGTGGATGGCCACGCGAAGATGTACGGCCCGACCGGCGATCCGATGTTCAGCCACTACGAGGCCGGCATGGATCCCTTCGTCAACCTGCTCTACACCTTCGACGCGCAGGGCAAGCTCACCGGGGCGATCGTCAACGTGCCGGCGCCCTCGCAGTGCTCCGAGATGCGCGAGACGCTCAGCGCCGACTACTGGCACGATGTCCGCCAGACCGTCCGCGCGAAGCATGGCGATATCTTCATCCTGCCGCAGTGCGCGGCGGCCGGCGACCTCGCCCCGCGCATCCAGCACTACTACGGCGCGCAGCAACGGCGCTTTGCGCTCAAGTACGGGGCCGACTCCAATACGCCACTTGATCTGCTGCAGCGCCGCGACATCGCCGAGCGGATCGCCGCCGCCTTCGACGAAGTGCTCGACTGGGCCCGGCGCGAGATCCACACGGCGCTCCCGATCCGGCACGAGGCTGCGGTCATCGAACTCAGCCGCCGCCTGATCACCGACGAGGAGGCCGCCAACGAGGCGCGCGTGCTGCGTGACCTGGAGGCCGAACCGTTCAAGAACGACGACACGCCGGAGCAACAGCTGCGCCACAACTCCACCCTGGTCGCGCGCCGCAACCGCTGCCGGCAAATTCTCGCGCGCGCCAAGGCGCAGAAGACGCAGCCGACCTGTCCCGTCGAGCTGCACGTGGCGCGCCTGGGCAACATCGCCTTCGCGACCAACCCCTTCGA
>CAZYRQ010000129.1:0-5632 GCA_964649455.1 uncultured Lentisphaerales bacterium | reverse complement strand
GCAGCGCGAGGGGCTGCGCGAGGCGTCGGTCGAGCTGCCGATGGTGGCGGTTCCCGCAGTGGCCGGCTGCTATGTCCGGCGTTTCGACGCGGTACGGGAATCCTTCACCTGCTGCGCGCAGGTCGGCGACACCTGGTCGCGCACGCTCGCGGTGCAGGTTCGTCACCCGCCGCGCATCACGGCCTCGTCCTTCGTGACGATCCCGCCTGCCTATGTCGGCACCGGCGCGACGCTGCAGGCCGGAGCACCGGCGCCGCTGCGGCTGCTGGCCGGCAGCCGCGCGCGCGTCAACGTCACGCTCGACCGCGCGCCGGCGCGGCTGGTCTGGCGCCAGGGCAACGCGGCGCGTGAACTGGTGCGCACCGGCGCGGGCGGCTGGCAGGCGGAGGTGCCGCTGGACCAGAATGGCGACTACGTACTGATGGCGGGCGAGGGGGTGGACGCGGCGATGCGTGCGGTTGCGCGCGGGGAGGTCGCGTTGCTGCAGGACCGCGTGCCGGAGGTGGCGCTGGTCGCGGTGTCGCGCAACCAGCGCGCCTGGACCGGCGCGACGCTGACGTTCCCCGTCGAGGCCGAGGACGATTGCGGTCTGCAGGCGGTCTGGGTGACGGTGGCCCCGGCCGCGGCACCCCCGGAGCAGGCGGAGGTCGTGGCGCGGTGGCCCTATGACGGGCCGCCAGGCCGCCGCGGAAGCTTGCGCGAGCGGCTGGAGCTGACGCTCGATCCGGTCCGGTTCCGGCCTGGGGAGAGCTACCGGTTCGAGGCGCGCGCGCGCGACTGGAACCCCGCCGGCATGGTGGCGGTTTCCACGCCGCTCGTCATCCGCATGCGGCTGCCGGAAGAGGCCGCAGATCAGTTGGAGGGCGCGGCGCAGGCCGCGGCGCGCGCGCTGGAGCAGGCGGTCGCCGAGCAACGTCGCGCGCTCGGCCTGACCCGCAACCTGGAGGTCCATCTGGACGAGGCACTGGCGCGCCGGAGCCTGGGCGCGCACCGGGAGAGCATCGCGAAGGCGCAGGAGTCGGCGCGGCGGCATGGCCGCGCGGCCATCGCGGCCCTCGGGCAGGCGCCGCCGCCGGGCGCCCCGCGCGCGCGCCTGTCGCTGCTGGTGGAGCAGGAGATGGGACAGGCGCTGGAGCAGATCGCCGCGCTCGATCCGCCCCTGGAGACGTCCGCCGCGATGCGGCCGCGCGTCGCGCGGCTCGCCGACAACCAGCATTACATCCTCAACGAGCTGCTGAGCCTGCTGGGACGCCTCGCCGCCGAGTCGCGCCTACTGCTGGAGCGGAACGCCGGCGCGCCGGCGCCGCCGGCGCCGACCGATGCCGACCGCGCCCGCGACCTGCGTGAATTTCTGAAGGAGTTCGCGGCGGTTCAGAAGCGGATCGTCGAGCAGACCCGCTCGCTGCTCGAACGCGGCCCCGAGGATCTGACCGAGGAGGAGCTCGATATCCTCGGCCAGCTGGCCCGCGAGGAGGGCAAATGGGCCGCCCTGCTCCGCGACCGCCTCGACGATCTCGCCAAGAATCCGCTGCAGGACTTCGCCGATGGTGCGCAGGCCGAAGCCTTCAACGAAATCTGGCAGGATGTTCAGAAGGCCGCCGAATCGCTCTATGCCAAGAAGCTCGAGCTGGCGGTGCCCCAGGAGCAGGGCGGACTCGAGAACGCCGAGGAGCTGATCCACAACCTGGAACGGTGGATGACGGACAAGCCCGACTATGTCAAGTGGCTCATGGAGGAGCCGCCGACCCTGCCGGATGCGCCGCTGGCCGAATTGCCGCGCGAGCTCGAGGATATCACCGGGGAGCTGCTGGACGAGGAGTCGGCCATGACCGAGGAGGTCGAGGACGCGACCAGCGGTTGGATCGACTCGCTCGACAAGGGGGCGGGCTGGGACGCGATGGACGGCCCGATCTCGAGCATGAGCGCGAAGGGCGTGACGGGCAACCAGCTCCCGAACCAGCAGGAGATCGGCGGGCGCTCCGGCGAGGGACGCACGGGTCGCAGCCAGGGACAGATGGTCGAGAACACGGCGGTCGGCAAGGATGGGCGCCAGACGCCGTCGCGGCTGACGCCGACGCCCTTCGAGACGGGGGCGGTCGACGACCAGTCGACGGCTCCGCCCGGCGGCGCGACCGGCGGCGGGAAGCTTGCCGGCTTCGCCGAGCAGGGGCTGCGCGGCCCGTCGTCGCCGCCCCGCCGGGAGCAGATGAAGCGCCTGGCCGGGCGCCAGACCGAGATCCGCCAGAACGCCGAGCGGCTCAATCTGCACCTGCGCGCCCATGGCGTGCCCTCGGGCGATCTCGACACGGCGATCGCGAACATGCGGGATCTCGAGCGGCACGCGGCCGACGGCCGCGGCGCCGAGATCCGCCGTGCCTTTGACGCGACGCTGGAGTCGATGCGCGGCGCGCGCGCGGCGGTGGCGGCCGAGGCCGCGACGCGCCGCGAGCGCGGTGCGTTGCCGCGGGAGACGGCCGAGGCGCTCTGGTCGGGCCTGCGCGCCGACATGCCGCCCGGTTACGAGGAGATCGTGGCGGCCTACTACCGGCGGCTGGCCGCGGCGGGGAGGGGGATGCGTGAGACGCGTGAGTAGCACGGCGTGCGGCGTCCTGGCGCTGTGGATGGCGGGCGCGGCGATGGCAGGAGCGGCCACCAACCTGGTCGCGAACGGCGGTTTCGAGGCCGCCGATCCGTCCGATCCGCGCCGGCCGGCGGGGTGGGCGCTGCCCGACGAGCTGGGCGTGCGCTGGGAGCCGGGGGGCGCCAGCGGACGCGCCATCTGGATGGACACCCGCATCAGCGAGGTGGACATGGTGCGCCGGTGGCGCGAGACCGGGCTCACCAATCTCTGGGACATTCCCCGCCCAGCCCGCAACCCGGTGGCCGAAACCTACGGGCTCAGCTACTACTCGGAGCCGTTTCCGGTGGTCTCCGGACAGGTCTACCGCGTCCGCTGCGACATCCACGGAAAGGGTGGTGTGAAGATCTGGGTGCGCGGCTACGGGCACTACCGCGGACGCTGGACGCGCCGCTACGAGGCCCTCCTCAACGCGCAGGGGCGCGCGGACGGCTGGACGGCCAACGCCCTCGAGTTCGACCCCACCCGGCGGCGGCCCGAGGTGACCGAGATGCGCGTCATGCTCTTCGCCTACTATCCGCCTGGGCGCTACGGCTTCGACAACGTAGTCATCGAGCCGGTGGCGGCGGAGTGATGTCGGCTTTGTCGGCTGCGGAGAATGTAACGCAGCGACGCAGAGGGGAAGGTAGGACAGGCATTCCTGCCTGTCATGAATTGGCGCCTGGGGCGACCGTATTGACTGCCCGCGCGCGCTTTCTCCAACCGGAAGGTGATTGGGGGTTTGGCATGGCTATTGCTGTAGGCCATAGTTTACCGGAGTCATCGTAAAAGGACATCCCATGAAACGATCTACCTTTGCGCGGAGTCTCAGCGCCCTTCTGGCGGTTGTGCCCCTTGGTCTACGGGCGCAGGTCGAGCAGTTGACGGAATGGCAACGGCAGGGAGTCCTGGCCCGGCTGCCGGAGCTGACCGCGAACGCGAAGAGTGCCGCCTTGCGTACTCACTTGCAGGGGTTAGGGGCGCCCGGCACGCCTGCGGCGCGTCAGGCCGCGGTCAACGCGGCGCGGGTCGCCCTGGATGTGACGAATGCCGCCATCCAGGCGCCCTTCGTCCACTACGCCGTGCCGCCGATGGGCGAATACCAGCGGCTGCCGGATCTCTATCCGGTCGACGGCGAGGCGAACGTCCCGGTGCGCATCGTCGCGGCGCAGGGGGAGTACGAGCCGGGCGCCTTCACGGTCTACCCGCTGGCCGACCTCGGCAAGGTGGCCTTCTCGCTGACGCCCTTCCGGAGCGCGGAGGGGCAGACCTTGCCGGCGGAGCAGCTCGACCTGAAGCTGCTCAAAGTCTGGTACCAGAACAAGAACGCATGGTACAGCTACTTTGGCGACACGGGCTTCAAGCTCGTGGCCGAGCTGCTGCTCAACGACGAGGATCTCATCCGGGTCGACGAGTCGGCCGGGGCGAACTACGCGCGCCTGACGGCGCCCGACGGCACGGTGACCTCCCGCTGGCTCAACCCGCCCCGCGAGATGGACGTCCGCTTCCCCTGGCACTACCGCGGGACGCACCTCTTCGCGCCGATGCGCCCGGACTTCGCCGACGCCGCGACCCTGCGGCCTGTCGCGCTGGGCAGCGGGCGCTTCACGACCTTCTTCCTCACGGCGCATGCCACGACCAACACCGCTCCGGGACTCTACACGGGTTCCGTGCGGCTGACGCGCCAGAACGCGGCGATCGGCGAGATCCCCGTGGCGATCCGCGTGCTGCCCTTCGCCCTGCCCGCGCCCAAATGCTACTTCGACACCGACAAGGATTTCCTGACCGCCTCCTACAGCTACATCAGCCTCGGTATGATCATGGAGGAGAACGGCGGCGACTGGGAACTGGCCAAGCGCCAGTTGCGCGAGGTGTTCCGCAACCAGGTGACCCACAACCAGCTCATCCACTGGATGCGCGGCGACCGCGAGAGCGAGACCCGGCTGATGATCGACCTCATGCGCGAGGTCGGCATGCGCACCGACGTGCTCCTCGGCGGGCTCAACGTCTCGGGCGGCTCCAGCCGGGCCGGGCGGGAGTCGGCGGCCCGCCGCGCCGCCCAGTGGTTCGACCAGGTAGCCGGCCATCACAATGTCTTCATCGGCTACGGCGACGAGCCAGGTGCCTCCTGGCTCGTCGCCGTCCGTCCCATCTACGAGGCCTACCAGCGCGCCGGCTTCAAGTTCATCATCGCGGGCGGCGACTCGGTCTTCTACAAGGCCGGCTATCTCTACGACTGGCACAACATCGCCAAGTGGCCCGAGGTCGACACGTCGACACGCATCTGGAACGAAGTCGGCAACGCGCACGTCGCCTGGTATGCGGCGATGCACGTCGGCCCCGAGAACCCCGCCTTCAACCGGCGGCAGTATGGCCTGGCCAACTACCTGGCCAACTACAGCGCCACCTGCAACTACGCGCACCATTTCGGACCCTACAACGACGACAGCACAACCTACCGCCCGATGGTCTTCGCCTACGGAGTCCACGGCGGCGTGCTCGACACGATCCAGTGGGAAGGCTACCGCGAGGGCATTGACGACATTCGCTACGCGACGGCGCTCAAGCGCCTGGCGCAGGCGGCGGCCAAGTCGGCCAGCATCGAGACGCGCTATGCAGGCAACAAGGCCCTCCAGTACATGGCCACGCTGAGCCGCACCGACGGCGACCTGCAGGCCGTCCGCTTCGAGATGATCCAGCGGATCCTCGCCCTCCGGGAGATGCGCTAAACGTTTTGTGAAAGGATAACCGTCATGTCAAACCCCACGCTGTCCTTCTTCCGCCTGCGCGGCCTCCGCCTGTTCGTGCTGGGCGCTGCGGCGCTTGGCGCCGGCCTGGTCTCCGCCGCGCCGACCTTCAAGAACATCAAGCCGCTGCCGCTGGTTGCCGAACGTCCCGCGGCGGTCGTCGATGCGGAGGTCCGGAAGGCCTTCGACGCCGCGCTCGCCGCCTGCCGTGAGCTGGCGCGCGACAGCGGCAAGGCCGCCGAGGCCAACGCCGCCTTCGAGGCCCTGG
>CAZYRQ010000128.1:0-5699 GCA_964649455.1 uncultured Lentisphaerales bacterium | reverse complement strand
AAACTCGTGTGGGGGCCCAGCCCCGGACAGCCGACATATTGAACGATCCCTGTCGTGGAATCAACAGAAAAAGGGCAGACAGAGTAATGGGTCAGTTTCTGGGGGGGTGCGCGTGTAGCGCATGGAAAGTGGGCGAAAAGGCACATGGGAAAGCATTGGCAGGCGACGGGGCTGAAGCCCCTTCCCGACTTCCGCCTGAAGGCGGGACTCCGACCGGGCTGCAAATGTTTCCGCGTTCGCGTCGGAGCCACCACGGTCGGGACGGAGCCCGACCCTCCAGTGCCATTTGATGACGATGGATATTATGAAGCCTGGAGGGACGACCTCCGTGTCGTCCACTTAGGTTCGGCAAGCGCCCCGGGGCTTGAGTCATTTCCGCCCGCTGCATCATGCGCCCCACTCGCACGCCCCTAAACTGACCCATTACCAGACAGAAAAAGGGCAGACGCGGCCTTGTCATTGCCCGAGGTTCCCGCTACAATCACCCATGTTTGTCAGTTTCGGCGCACGGCCTGCGGTTGCAGGCGCGGGAGCGGTCTGCCGCGAGCCTCCTGGTTCGACGACACCGCGGACAAATCGGGGACGGACAAATCGGCGACGGAGGACATGCGCGCGTGCATCCCGTTGAACAATACTTGAGCGAGATGGGGACCATCCGCGCCACCCGCGCGGGTACGGGCGAAACCTCCTACTACCCGGCGCTCGCCACGCTCCTCAACGAGATCGGCAAAACCCTCGCGCCGAAAGTCTCCTGCGTGATCCAGCTCCAGAACCGGGGCGCCGGCCTGCCCGATGGCGGACTCTTCACCGCCGACCAGTGCCGTCACCGCTCCCGCGCCGTGGACGGCGACCTCTTCTCCGCGCAAACACCCAGTCGCGGCGTGATCGAGGCTAAGTCGCCCCGCGCCACCCTGCCGGACATCGTCGGCTCGGAACAGGTCGAACGCGACTGGAAGCGCTACGGCATGGTTCTCGTGACCAACTTCCGCGCCTTCGCCCTGGCGGGCAAGGGCGGCGTGACGATGCCGGGTCGGGGGAAGATTGAGCAAACGCTCAACGCCCAACGTTCACCGGTCGGGACGGAGCCCGACCCTCCAGATCCGTGAAAACCGCTGGTCATCGGGACTGGAGGGACGACCGCCGTGTCGTCCGCTAGGGGTCTGCAAGAGCCTCTCGACATTTATCTCAACGACTCCGCCTGCTGGCGCCATGTGCCCGAGGCGGTGTGGAGCTACACCATTGGCGGCTACCCCGTGGTCAAGAAGTGGCTCTCGTACCGCGAGAAACCGCTCCTCGGTCGCGGCCTGACGCCCGACGAAGTCCGCCACGTCACCGACACCTGCCGCCGCCTCGCCGCCCTGATCGGGCTGCAGGGAGAGCTGGACAGAAACTACGCGGCATCATGCGAGGGCTGAGCGAGGCGCTAGTGATGGAGACAGACAACGCGTAATGGAGTGTGGCGGAAAGGGCAATTCGGGCATCAGGCGAGAGACGGGGCTAAAGCCCTTGGACGGCTTCCGCCTGACGGCGGGACTCCGACACGACGGATCACCAAATGCTGATGATCGTGGGCAATCGGTTGGCCACAGGGGGGCGCACGGAGGGTGGGCGGGAGAGTGAACGAAATGGCGCAGTGTGGGGGTGTGTGGGATGTGTCAGAAAGGTACGACAGGCATTCCTGCCTGTCGCCGCCGACCCGCACAGGCAGGAATGCCTGCGCCACCTTGGAGCGCCCCACGGCAGCATCCCGCCGCCGCGATTTATAAATCTGGAAAGCGGGAAATCAGCGCGGAGAAGAATACCGAGAGAGATGTTCGGCTCTCACATGTCAAATAGGATGCCGGTATGGAGCAGCGAGGCGAGGCGTCGATAGGAGAGGACTTCGATGCCGTCCGGCAGCCTCATGTCGGGTGTGTCGGGGCACACGACGAGCCTGCGGACGACCCCTGGCGGCGTGCCGAAGGCGCGCAGCCCCTTGCACCAGGTCTCGTTGAATACGGCGCCGGACTTGACCTCGATCGCGACCATCCGGTCGTTGCGGATCGCCAGAAAATCGACTTCGGTTCCCGGAGACGAACCCGCGGCCCAGTACCGGAGGTCGGCGAAGGCCCGGCGATAGTCGCGGTAGGCCAGCAGCGTCGTGCAGACCAACCCCTCGAACAGGTGTCCCCGCTCCTCGGCCGCCAGGGTGGGCTGAAGCTGCTGCTTGGCGGCGCGCACCAGGCCGGGGTCGATCCAGAACTGCTTGGGGTGCTTCCGTTCCTTGACGCGCAGTTTTCCCTCGTAGGCGCGCAGCCGGACGCAAAGCAGCGTCTGCTCGAGAATGTCGAGGTGGGCCTCGTTGAGCAGGTCGGGCATCTTCTGGATCTCGTCCACGATGACCCACGAACCGGGTTGGAGGGCATCCAGCTCAAGGGCGAAGGAACCCGGTTGCGACATCAGGCGGAAACGCTGCCGCTCGTCCAGGAGGTCGATGCGCTTGGCTTTCGGAAACTGACGGTGCAGCCAGGTACTCTTGCCCGTGCCGCGTAGACCGAGCAGGAAGAACGACTCTTCGGGACAGACAAGCGCTCTTTCGTGGTACATCATGAGTGCCCTCGATTAGACAGGGTTCAGTTTGCCAAAAAAAATATCCATCACCGCAACCACAATCTACGTTTTTCCATCCTTTTCGTAACCCAATTGCTGCATCCGGTCGCCGGTCGCCGGACAGACTCCATTGCCCGGACCGGGATCAAGGTGTAGAATATTAACTCATTGCATACATCCGCGTCCTTGGCGGCTCAAGACGAGACACGATGAACAACCGATTCAACGAAGACCAGCCGTTCCTGCTGCGGAAGTTGCGCAAGCCGACTGTTGGTCTCGTCTTCGACATCCTGAAGTTCGCCATTCACGACGGCCCCGGCATCCGGACGACGGTGTTCCTCAAGGGCTGTCCGCTCAACTGCCTCTGGTGCCACAATCCGGAGTCGAAGGACGGACGCGTGGAGATCTCGTATCTTTCCGCGAAATGTGTGGGCTGCGGGGCCTGTGTCGCCGCCTGCCCCCGCGGCTGCCACCGCCTGGCCGATGGCCGGCATGTCTACGACCGCGCCGCTTGCGCGCGGTGCGGCGCGTGCGCCGCCGGCTGCTACGCCCGCGCCATCGAGCAGGTGGGCCGCCTGCGGGATGTCGGCGAAGTCCTGGCGGAGGTGCTCAGGGATCGGCCCTTCTATGAGACCTCCGGCGGCGGCATGACGGTTTCCGGCGGCGAGCCCCTGGCGCAGTTCGGTTTCACTCGCGAACTCCTCGCGCGCGCCAGGGCCGAGGGCATCCACACGGCGCTCGACACCTGCGGCTTCGCGCCGCAGGCGCGCTATGCCGAACTGCTGCCGCTGGTCGACCTGTTCCTCTACGACATCAAGACCACCGATCCCGCCCGGCACCGCGCACTCACGGGCCAGCCACTCGACCTCATCCACGCCAACCTGCGCTTCCTGTCCGACTCCGGAGCGCGCCTCTTCCTCCGCTGTCCGCTCGTGCCCGGCGTCAACGACAGCGACGAGGAACTCGCCGGAATCGCCGCGCTGGCCAACGACCTGGTTGGCGTCGATGAGATCGACGTGCAGCCCTACCATCCGCTCGGCGTGTCCAAGGCCGGACGGATGGGTTATGGGGAGGGTTTCGCGGCGCCGCTGCCGCCGCCGGAATATGGACGGGAACTGGCCGGTAAAATCGCGACGCTGACATCCAAGCCTGTGAAGTGCGGCTAAGGGGTGCGTTTCAACTTCGTTGAATCGCAGAAGAGACAGGGTTCAGGGATCAGGGTTCAGGCGTTGCATGCCAACATTCCGTCACGAAGCCGCACGTCCACTCACCGGCCGCCGCCGACCTCGAGCGCTCGGCCGCCCTGCTCGCCCCCTACGGGCTCACGGTCATCAACTCGCTGCGGTAGCCGGTCGTTTCCCTGGGCCAAGGAAGGCCGTTGCGGGCGCGAAGCCGCTGGCGACATAGGCCTGCTCGATGATGCGGATCACTTCGGCGCCCTGTCCGGGCGTCACGGGGAACGACTCGCCCCGGACGATGCTGGCGTGTATCCGGCGCCAGATCTCGCCGCCGGGAATCGCGGGAACGTCGACGAGCTGCTCGACAAACGTGGGATGTTCCTCCAAATTACCATATTGGAGCGGCGGTTGGCCAACATGGGCCTGGAGCGGGCGGAACATGAAGTCCGGATCGACGAAGCGCATCTTGATCTTGCCGTCCACCGGATAGATCAACGTGCCGCGCGAACCCCGGATTTCGATCTCGTGTCCGGAGATCGTCGTGGCGCCGGACAGCTCGATGTCCGCCACCCGGCCGTTCCGGGCGCGCAGCAGGATCTTGATGTGGTCGTCGCCGTCGCCGATGCTGATCACGTTGCGGATGTCGGCCCAGCAGTCGACGACCGGGCTCTCCAGCATTTGCAGGGCTTGGTCGACGAGGTGCGGTCCCCAGTTCATGAAGAGCCCGCCGCCCTGCGAGGACACCGTCATCCAGTCGTTGCGGCGGCAATAGCCGACCATCCGGTAGAGCTTGATCAGGTTCACCGTGCCGAGGAGGCCGCCGCGCAACAGGCTCAGCGCCTTCTGGAACGACGCCTCGAAACGGCGGTTGAGCCGGAGGAAGAGGTGATCCGGGTGGCGGCGCGCCGCCGCGAGCAAGGTGTTCATCTGCACCGTGTTCAAGGCGCAGGGCTTTTCCACGACAACGTATTTGCCCGCGTCCAGCGCCTGGATGGCCATGGGCGTATGATCCGCATGGCGCGTGGCGATGGAAATCACGTCGACATTCGGATCCGCGAGCAGGTGGTCGAAGTCGGCGTGCAGGGTAGCGCTGGCAAACGGCGGCGGCAGGTTGGCGCGCCGGGATTCGTCGATATCGCAGCCCGCCGTGATCGTGAAGAGATCCGGAAAGGCCGCCAGCTCGCTGGGCTGCATGCCCTGGCCGGCCCGTCCCAGGCCGACAATTCCCACACGGAGGAGGGTCTTCATGTTGTTGGTTCCTTATCGTGTTTTGCGGGCGCGGAAAAGGTCGCGCCCAGAACGAACAAGAAAATCATCCCAAATTCCGGAGCGTTTGTCACACCGCGTTTGGACACGCGTTTGGACACGCGTTTGGACGCGCGTTTGGACGCGTTTGGACAGGGCGTTTGGACACGCGTTTGGACCACGCGTTTGGACACCGCTTTTGGGAGTTGCCTTCCGGGCGGATTCTGATATAATGCGCTGCGTAATCAATGGCGAAAATAGCTCAGTTGGTTAGAGCAGCAGATTGTGGTTCTGCGGGTCGCGGGTTCGAGTCCCGTTTTTCGCCCCATCTTCAGACCGGCAGGCTTTGGCCTGCCGGTCTTTTTGGCGTTATGGATATCATGACACTGTGTGCTGTGGCTGCGGTGTCGGCGCAGAGAAGGGCCAACTAGCGTCTCACCATCCTGCGCAGGAGCCTCGCGGCGGATGTCCAGTGCGTCTTCCTGTCCCGCGACTGCAGGATGCGGCAGGAGGACGCCGGAAAACGGGGGTGGACTTCAAGAGGCATTGGATCGGGAAGGTTGAGGTCTGCAAACTCCGGCTTAGTAAATCGTGCAGTTTGTCAACTTCTGCGGCGAAGGAAGTGGAGCGGGCGCACGGTCATTTCATTTGGCCTTCTCTTGAACAAGTCTGATGGGATCAACCTTT